>DMPJ01000492.1 GCA_003456035.1 Planktothrix sp. UBA8402 | reverse complement strand
TATCCCTGGTGGCACTATAGGTTTCTTTTAATCCTTCCGGGTCAATGACTCGAATCGTATCCTCTGAGGAATCATTGGATTTTGCCGCTTCAATTAATTTAACTTTCTGCATTCCTTTGAGAACTTGTTCAACGGTGCGGTGGTTTAACTGACAGGAACGGGCGATCACATCAACGGGTAAATCAAAGGTATAAACCCCATCGGACTGGGGTTGACTTCCTAAACTGCGTTCTTGATAAACCAATGCTCGTAACAGCGCCGCCACCGCTTGAGGTGGATAGGAACTGCAATTAAGTAGATGATACTGAAATTTTTCTCGCAATTCAAAGAATTTATCATAGCGTTCTTGTACCACTGGACTATCCTGATAAATTTCTTTTAGGGTATCCAGGGGCAGTTTAATTATATCGGTGGTTTTATAGGCTTCCACTAAACTAGGAAACGCCCGACTCATCTGGCCAAAACTAAAAGGCAGATTTCTCATCCCAAAACACCCACCCGGATAGCTGATGGTGATAATCCGGTCTAGGGGTGTACTGCGAGTAATAATTGGCCCTCCACTAATAATAATGTAGAGAACATCTAAAAAAATATTAGGACGAAAAGCCGTATATACAGGACGGCTAGAATAAAGCTTTTCTATAGCCAGGTCACAGGGAAGGTACTGAGCCAGCCAGTTAATCTCCAAGTCTCGGAACAGATAGTTACTCTGAATCAAAAGTTTTGCTAACTCAGCGACTGGTGCTGAAGGTACTTCTGCTGCTGCCATATTGTCCTTTTCTACTGTCTATTTCTATCTTGACATGGCAAAGGCATTTGGTTACAAACAGAACGCTGCAAAATTTGTAATGCAGATGTATTGAAATTCAATCTAACTTAGGATAGAATTAAAATATAGTTAAAAATAAAATGCTGTGTAAATAAATTACAGCCCAATTACAGGAGTTTGACCATGGGAATCCGTTCATCCTTACCCTCAAAACGTTCCTCAGCCAAGTTTATCGGTTGTGTCCTCACCGGACTGGCGATTAACTCGATGGTGGTAGCTTGCTCCTCACCCCAAGCCCAACAATCAGACAAACCGATTAAACTCACCCTGGTGTCCTACGCAGTGACTAAAACTGCCTATGAAAACATCATTCCTAAGTTCATAGAACAGTGGAAAGCCCAAACCGGACAGACTGTAGAGTTTGAACAAAGTTATGGAGGCTCCGGCTCACAAACCCGCGCTGTTATTGATGGACTTGATGCCGATGTGGTGGCTTTAGCCCTAGCCGGAGATACTGAAAAAATCGAGAAAGCCGGACTCATCCAACCGGGTTGGGAACAGGAACTTCCTAATCAGTCGATTGTCCATAAATCCGTTGCGGCTTTGGTGCTTAGAGATGCCAATACCAACGTTAAGGTATGGTCTGATTTAACCCGGGATGATATTCAAGTAATTACCGCTAACCCCAAAACCAGTGGTGGAGCTAAGTGGAACATCCTGGCTTTGTGGGGTTCCGTCACCCAAGCCCGAGGCACCCCAGAAGCAGCCCAAACCTTTGTAGAAAGTGTCTTTCGTCGAGTTCCAGTGCTGCCCAAAGATGCCCGGGAAGCCAGTGATGTCTTCTATAAACAGGGTCAAGGCAATGTCTTAATTAACTATGAAAACGAGGTGATTTTAGCGTCTCAAAAAGGGGATAAACAACCCTATGTTGTGCCAACAGATTATAACATTTCCATTGATAATCCCGTTGCTGTTGTTGATGCCAATGTAGACAAACACGGAACCCGTCAAGTGGCAGAAGCTTTTACCCAATTCTTGTTTACACCGGAAGCTCAAAAAGAGTTTGCTAAAGTCGGATTCCGACCCGTTGAACCAACAGTTGAAGCGGAATTTGCCAGCCAATTTCCTAAAGTTGAAAAACTGTTCACAATTAAAGATTTAGGAGGTTGGAAAGAGGTAGATACTCAATTTTTCGCTGATGGTGCAATTTTTGATCAAATCCAAGCCAAAATTTCCCAATCTAAATAGAAAAATCCAGGGGGAATTCACAAGGTTATAGTTATTAGGATGGCAGCGGTTTTCCAATCTATCTCCGGTGTTCGGTGTGTTCGGTGTGTTCCCTCTCCTTTTGTTAATTTAAGGAGGCTCAAATGTCTTCAAAACATAACCCGTTGAAAGAACTTTGGAGTCGGTTTTCTTTTCCTTGGGTTTTTACCTTTTCCTATCTGATTTTTATGTTAATGCTGCCCTTTGCGGCATTAATTACAAGTGCGCTGAGAGTATCCCCCCAGGAATTCTGGAAAATTGCCTTTAGTCCCGTTGCTATGAGCGCTTATAACGTTACTTTTGTAACCGCTTTCGCCGCCGGGGCTATTAATGGAATTATGGGAACTTTAATCGCTTGGGTGTTAGTTCGCTATCAATTTCCAGGGAAAAAATTAATTGATGCCGCCGTTGATTTACCCTTTGCTTTACCCACTTCTGTTGCAGGTTTAGTCTTAGCAACAGTTTATAGTAATAACGGTTGGATTGGACAATTTTTTGCTCCCTTTGGGATTAAAATAGCCTTCACCCGTTTAGGGGTTTTCGTCGCCATGTTGTTTATTTCGCTGCCCTTTGTGGTGCGAACTTTACAGCCCGTTATGCAAGAAATGGAACCGGAAACGGAGGAAGCAGCTTGGTCATTGGGTGCATCTCAATTCCAAACTTTTATCAGGGTTTTACTTCCGCCCTTAATGCCTCCAATTTTAACCGGAATTGCCCTCGGTTTTTCCCGTGCAGTTGGAGAATATGGTTCGGTAGTAATTATTTCTTCTAGTATTCCCTTTAAAGATTTAATTGCCCCGATTTTAGTGTTTCAGCGCTTAGAACAATATGACTATGTAGGTGCAACAGTCATTGGTAGTGTCTTACTGGTTTTTTCATTGTTCTTGTTACTACTAATTAATGCACTCCAACAATGGGGACGCCGTTATTCTCTGAAAAGTTAAGATTTTTAAACCCTTAATTATTTACCATTTATGTCATCTATTTCTGTAAAAAATCAGGTTCAGTCTGAGTCTTTTCCTTGGGTTAAATGGCTGCTAATTGCTATTGCTTTACTCTATCTAGCTTTAGTTTTATTTATTCCAGCAATAGCCGTTTTTTACGAAGCCTTTCATAAAGGAACCCAAGAGTTTATCACTGCTATCAATAGCAGCGACTTTCAAAAAGCAATGCAACTCACCTTAACAATTGCATTCATTGTTGTTCCCCTAAATACTCTATTTGGACTCTGCGCCGCTTGGGTGATTGGTCGAAATCAATTTAGAGGTCGTACCTTATTAATTAGTATTATTGACCTGCCCTTTGCCATTTCTCCCGTGGTCGCCGGGTTAATGATTGTGCTTTTATATGGTCGCAATGGTTGGTTTGGGCCAGCATTACAAAACCTGGATATTAAAGTGTTATTTTCCCTCCCCGGAATGGTGCTCGCCACACTATTTGTTTCTTTGCCTTTTGTAGCCAGAGAAGTAATTCCGGTTTTAGAAGAATTAGGTTCAGAACAGGAGGAAGCCGCTCGCACTTTAGGCGCCAAGGATTTTCAAATTTTCTGGCGTGTTACTCTCCCGAATATTAAATGGGGTTTGCTCTATGGTGTTCTATTAACTAATGCTAGAGCTATGGGTGAATTTGGAGCGGTGGCGGTTGTTTCTGGATTAATTGCAGGTCGAACTTTAACCTTACCAACCTTTGTAGAACAAGCCTATAAAAACTATCAAACTGAAGCCGCTTTTGGCGCAGCCACAATTTTAGCTTTACTGGCTTTAGTTACTTTAGTTCTCAAGGAGATATTAGAAAGAAAAACCAGTCACGGATAAATTAATTAATTACAAATTAGAGATCACGAATTGTTTTAATCATTTCGTAATTCGTAATTGTTTTAATCATTTCGTAATTCGTAATTCGTAATTCGTAATTGTTTTAATCATTTCGTAATTCGTAATTCTTAGAGGTACTATGAGTATTATCATTAACAACGTTTCTCAAGTATTCGGTAATTTTCAAGCTTTAGATAACATTAACTTGGAAATTAAAGATGGAAAATTAGTCGCATTATTAGGGCCTTCTGGTTCAGGAAAGTCTACTTTATTAAGAGCGATCGCCGGATTAGAACCCCCTACTGGTGGACAAATTATTGTCAACGGTCAAGATACCACTTATTTAGATGTGAGAAAGCGCAATATTGGATTTGTATTTCAACATTATGCCCTGTTTAAACATCTAACTGTCCGCCAAAATATCGCCTTTGGTTTAGAAATTCGCAAACATCCTCGACAAAAAATTAAAGCCAGAGTTGAAGAATTATTAGACTTAATTCAATTAACCGGATTAGGAAATCGTTATCCGTCTCAACTATCCGGCGGTCAACGTCAACGGGTAGCTTTAGCCCGGGCTTTAGCCGTACAACCCCAGGTTTTATTACTTGATGAACCTTTTGGGGCTTTAGATGCCAAAGTTCGCTTAGAATTGCGGAGTTGGTTACGTCAATTGCATGATGAGTTCACCGAAAAAGTTACCAGCGTTTTTGTCACCCATGACCAAGAAGAAGCAATGGCGGTGGCGGATGAAATTGTTGTCATGAATCAAGGCAAAATAGAACAGGTAGGAACCCCCTCAGAAATTTATGATCACCCGGCTACACCTTTTGTCATGCAATTTATCGGCACAGTTAATGTCTTACCCCGTCATACAACACTCTTTCAAGATTTTAATTTAGATTCTACTGCTGCTAATATTTTTGTTCGTCCCCATGATCTGGAATTATATACCACTAATTATCAACAACTGAGTGCTGTTGCTCAGGTGAAACGGGTGACTCATTTGGGCTGGGATATTCAAGTGGATTTAACCCTAGCCGATGGAGGCGAAATTGTTGCCCATTTAAGTAAGGAACAGTTGGCCAAACTGGAACTGCAATCGGGTGATCGAGTTTTTGTTCAGCCCAAACGGGGATATAACGGCGATACCTGCGAAATTGTCTTAGAAGAACCCGCCGTAGCAGTCCAGTGAACTACCTACACCGCCCTAATCGGGTGGGTCTAGGCTTCCGAATTCACAGACCGATGCCCCTTACTTTTACAAGCAGGTGGACTTACACAGCCTCCATCGGCAAAGACGGGGTTCCCTCCGCCTTCAGTTAATATCCTGATTCCCTCATTCCTGATGTTAAGTGCAGCGTTTTCGTCACGGTCATGATGAGTATGACAATTTGGGCAATGCCATTCTCTGATATCCAGAGGTAACTCATCTACAAGATAACCACAGCAAGAACAAGTTTTGGAACTGGGGAAAAAGCGACCAATTTCTATCAATTTACCGCTTCTTTGTTGAAGTTTGTAATTCACAAAATTAACAAACATTCCCCAACCCACATCAGATATTGCTTTTGATAGCTTCCGGTTCTTAACCATACCCTTGACGTTGAGGTTTTCAACGACTATCACTTGACTTTCGTTAACCAATTTTCTTGAGAGTTTATGCAAGAAATCTTGGCGGGAATTGGCTATTCTTTCATGAACCTTAGCTACATTTTTTTTAGATTCCGCTCTCGATTTACTTCCTTGAGTTTTTCGAGAGAGTTTTTTCTGTTTTCGAGCAAGATTCTTTTGGTGACGTTTTAAGTGTTTTGGATTGGCATATTTAGTGACACTTTCTCCATCATGAACAATGGCAAAATTCTTCAATCCCAAATCAATCCCAATAATTTTATCCCCTAATTCCTTTAACTCAGTTGCTTCTACTTCACACAAAATGGAAGCAAAATATTTGTTAGTCGGAGTTTTAGAAATTGTTACTGTTTTAATTGTTCCTGTGATTTCCCGGTGAAATATTGCTGGGATTTCACCAATCTTAGGAACCTTTAGATTTTGATTAACAACGGTAACACTCTGGGGATATTGAATAGATTGTTTATGATGTTTGGATTTGAATCGGGGAAATTTAGCTCGTCCCTCAAAAAAGTTCTGATAGGCTTTATTGAGATTGATAGCTACACATTGTAAAACCGATGAATAGCAATCCTCTTTTAGCCAAGGATACTCTTTCTTGAGTTGAGGGAGCATTCCCTTATAAACTGCTAGTTTTAGGCTTTTCCCGGTTTCTTGATAGTGCTGAATACAAGCATTAAGGGCAAAGTTCCCATACCACCTTGCACAGCCATAAGACTTAGCTAGACCTAATTCCTGTTCGGGTGTTGGGTATAGTCTAACCTTGATTGCCTTCAGCACTTTTAATCACCTCCTTTTCAATTATATTAACACTTAAACAATCATAGTCCCTGACCGCAATTCATCCCACGTCTGACACGGGTTCGGCAGCGTGGGGCTTCGGCGCGAAGATGCTAAACCAAGCCAGAATCAGTTTACGATTTTTGACACATCCCCTAACAATACCATACTTACGAGTAGCTATTTCTCTGTGAATTTAGGGAAGTCGATAGTCTTAATTAATCGCTGCATATCGCCAGGGAACCGGATCAACAGCTTTGCCCTGGACATATAGACCCCAATGCAGGTGCGGCCCAGTTGACGCCCCGGTGGCTCCCACCGCCCCAATAACTTGACCGGGTTGGACAAAATCCCCTTCCTTCACATCAATGTGGCTCAGGTGCATCAAAATACTCCCTACCCCCTGACCATGATCTAAACCAATAACATTGCCATGAATTTCAAATCCGTCAGCTTCTCGCCCCACTAGGGCCACTCGTCCGGCTGCCGGGGCAACTACAGGCGATCCCATTCCCCCGCCATAATCTACACCCCGATGGTAATAGTCTTTGGCAAACTCGCCATTGTAGTAACGGCGCACGCCATAAATTGTAGTAATTTCGCCGGAATTGGGACGTAAAAACGGGCCTTTCCAATATTTTTCGGGCGTCACTAGGGCTTTAAAAGCATCGACCCGATCAAATTCCTTATCTGTACCGTTGAGTTCTTCTTTATCGGGGGGTAGCCAAATGGACTGGGTAGGAAAGGAGCGATCGCGCAGTTGTACCGTTAAGTTTTGTACCTGTGTCCCATCATTAACTTGTAGGGGTTTAGTTCCCGGCTGATCCAAAGGTGTCGTCGGTAATAAGGCCCGCATCTGGTTGGGCCCAATGGCAAACATCGGGTAGGTTTGGCCCTGCCAAGTTACCGTCGGCGTCGCGGAAGTGGGAGACTCCAAGACCACAGACAAGGTATTCCCCAACTCCGGGGCAGTAGGATTGACCCGTACCTGGGAGGCCATTCCTGGCACGGCAAGAACTACCCCAACGGTAATTAGGGCTAAAACTAACGATTTGATCCCCCGAGGGATTCTTATTCTCATCTTCTGTTTTGTCTCCAATATTGACGGGTCATCCCCCTAAAATTTTAGGACTGATCCCAGAATCTTAACAATTCTAGTATCTTAAGAATTAGTAATATAAATTTACATTGAGTTATTTAACCTAAAATTAACCGTGCCAGAAGACTTTCGTTTAATTGTAGATTTAGTCCTTGTCCTTGTGGCTGCGACTATTGGCGGACTTTTAGCCTCTTTAATGCGACAACCTGCAATTTTAGGTTATTTGATTGGGGGTATAATTGTTGGCCCGGGTGGATTAGGAGTGATTAAAGAGTTAATTCAAGTTGAAACCCTAGCTCAATTTGGAGTGGCATTTCTGCTATTTGCTTTGGGGGTAGAATTCTCTTTTGCGGAGTTAAAAAAAGTCCAAGGGATTAGTTTAGGAGGAGGGGGGTTACAAATTGTCTTTACGATATTAATTACCGCCCTGGCGATGGGGATTTTCGGTTGGGATACTTCTCCAATTCAAGGCATATTTTTAGGAGCCATTTTATCCCTATCTTCAACAGCAGTTGTCCTGAAATGTTTGATGGAACGCAATGAAATGGCGAGTCCTCAAGGACAGGTAATGTTAGGGATTTTAGTAGTACAGGATTTAGCTTTGGGGTTAATGTTGGCGGTATTACCTGCTTTAAATCAACCCGAAGGCGGGGTAATTTTTGAAGCGGTGGGGCGATCGCTTTTATTAATTGGATTATTTGCATTAGGGGCAGTTATTGCGGGGATTTGGGTAATTCCTAAACTATTACAATTTTTAGCGAAAACCGAAAGTAAAGAACTATTTTTATTAGGGGTTGTTGCCCTATGTTTAGGAATTGCACTGTTAACAGAACATTTAGGATTCTCAATTGAAATGGGAGCCTTTGTTGCCGGGTTAATGATTTCTGAAGTAGAATATGCCGATCAAACCTTAACCTATGTTGAACCGATCAGAGATATTTTTGCGGCTTTATTTTTTGTGGCGGTAGGGATGTTAATTGATCCGATCTTTCTCTGGGAACATTTAGAGATAATTATTGGGTTAATGTTACTAATTATCGCCGGAAAAACCTTAATTATTATTCCTATAGTTAAATTATTTGGCTATTCTTGGCGAACCTCAATTATCACCGGATTAGGATTAGCTCAAATTGGAGAATTTTCTTTTGTTTTAGCCAGTGCTGGACAAGGATTAGGGTTAGTTTCTCGACAGGTTTATTTATTAATTGTGGGGACAACAGCTTTAACATTAATGATTACCCCGTTTATTTTGCAATTTGCTCCGAAATTATTAGATTGGATTGAAGAAAAATGGGATTTATCTAATCTTTTAGAAAATAGTCAAAAAATCACTAATATTGCCGAAGATTTACCGCAACAAAATCATATTATTGTCTGTGGATATGGTCGGGTTGGTCGGAATTTAGTTAAACTTTTACAAGCTCATAATTATGCGGTGGTTGTGATTGATCAATCTGAACAAACAGTACAGGAATTAAGAAATAATCAGATTCCTTATTTATATGGAAATGCAGCTAGTTTGCACGTTTTAGAAGCCGCTGGGGTAGATCGGGCGGCATCAATGGCGATCGCCCTTCCTGACCCGATGAGTACCAGATTATGCTTAAAAAGATCATTGGAATTTTCGCCGAATTTAGATGTAATTGTGATCGCAGATCGGGATAAGGATATTGAGTTACTATATCAATTAGGGGCGAAAGAAGTAGTACAACCAGAATTTGAAGCCAGTTTAGAATTATCAAATCATGTATTAACAAAAATGGGGTTAGGAGGGGATAAAATTCAACAGGAAATGCAGAAAATTCGTCAAGGTCAGTATTCGGATTTTCGTCCGAAACAATCGGCTCAAGAAGTGGCGCGGGATTTACAGCAAGCTACTCAAGAAATGAATAGTAAATGGTATGCTTTACCTACTAATTCGCCTTTGATGGGAATGACTTTGGAAGAAAGTAATATCCGTCCGATGACGGGAATTAGTCTGATGGCTATTCGACGGTTTACGGGGGAAGAAATTGATTATCCCGATGGTCAAGTTCGTTTGGAAAAAGATGATAAGTTATTAGTTGTGGGAGAAGCAGCCGCCTTGGAAACTTTAGATCAATTGGCGAAAGGGGAAGTCACAATTCCGGCGGAAAGCATTTCTTGTCAATGGTTAAATATTCCAGAAAATAGTCCGGTAATTGGTAAACCTTTATCTAAATTAGATTTAGCAAATCGTTTTAGAGTCCAAGTCCAAGCTCTACGTCGAGAGGATAAATTTTATCGCTGGCCTAATCGAAGTTTGGATTTAGAAACAGGCGATCGCTTATTATTATGTGGGAGTTTTCATGATTTAAACCAAGCCAGGCGAGAAATGATTCCGATTAATATTCCTTCCTTGAAAATCTTGAAAGAAATGGAGGAAGATTTAACAATTAAAAATTAAATTAAAAATTAGGAAAAACGGATAATAGTGGTGCGTGCGCTGCGATAGCCGCATGATGGTGCGTGCGCTTCGCTTACGCACCCTACTAAAAGAATTGTCCTCCTCGAAAACGCCAGTAGGGAAATAAAATTCTGATCAGACTTTGGGAAGTAATAAAAATAGCAACCCAAACACAACTATAGTGGGAAATAAATAATCCTAAATTAAATTCTGAAGCAGAAAGACCGGGTAAAGAGATTGTTTTGATCAGAATTAATAAAAATAAGCCTTCCCAAATTCCTGCTAATAGTTGAAAAGCACTTGGCCAATCTCGATCCCAGCGAAGTTGTTGAATTTTGATATACAGAATGTCCCAAAAAAAGCCAAAACAGGTAATATATCCTAAAATCCAAAAATAAATTGATCGGGGTTGAGCACCAATTTTTNNCAATGGTTGCAAATAAGAATAGACGAGTTTGCCACCGTCCGATTAATGTTGGAGTCATGGGAGTAAAAATTGAGAATTTTAGAGAATATTATTGTTAATTTTTATTAAAAACCATTGTCCAATATGGTTATAATCGACTATAATATTGTACTAGAATATTAATGGTATTGCACCCAGATTAAGCGCCCATTCTAATGGGCGTTTTTTTATTTTGAAATGTTTTTTCAGACTAAAACGTATAATAATCAAGTTTTTAATTGTCAATTATCCGAATACTATTCGGTGAAATAACTACGTTAACCCGGTCGCCAATTTTAAATTGTTGTAACTCATCTTGATGCCAATTTTGTAGGCGAATAATGATTAAAATTTTATCAGTTAAACGCACTCCATAACGGGTATCTGTTCCTAGATAAACAGATTCTTCAATTGTTCCTTCCCAGGTTTGTATACTTTGATAATTTCCTAGATTTTCATGGGTCTTAGGATAGATAGTTACTTTCTCAGGACGAATGACTAAATTGATTATTTGTCCTGGTATAATAGGTTGAAATACTGTTAGATTAATCGGGAGTTGTTCATCAATTAAAGCGGTGATTTGTGGTGCTTGAACTCGGGTTACTTTTGCCGTTAAAAAGTTAGTTTCTCCAATAAAATCAGCGACGAATTTAGTCTGGGGATATTCATAAATTTCCATCGGGTTTCCTACTTGTAATAATTCTCCATGATTCATAATTCCAATTCGATCAGACATGGTTAGAGCTTCTTCTTGATCATGGGTGACATAAACAAAAGTAATCCCTAATTGTTTCTGCATTTTTTTGAGTTCTAACTGCATTTCTTTTCGCAATTTTAAATCTAAAGCCCCCAAAGGTTCATCAAATAATAACACTTTTGGTTGTTTAACTAATGCTCTAGCTAAAGCTACCCGTTGCTGTTGTCCACCGGATAGTTGACGGGGATAACGAGTTTGAAAATCGGTTAATTTAACTAAGGATAATACTTCTAAAACTCTACTTTTAATTTGGGGACGAGGCAAATTTTCCATTTCTAGTCCAAAAGCTATATTTTCCGCGATGTTTAAATGGGGAAATAGGGCATAATTTTGAAATACGGTATTAACTGGACGATGAAAGGGGGGACGATTTTTCATCGGTTGTTGATGAATTAAAATTTCCCCTGAAGTCGGATGTTCAAATCCAGCAATCATTCTTAATGTTGTGGTTTTTCCACAACCCGATGGCCCTAATAAGGAGAAAAATTCTCCAGTTTTGATTTGTAAATTTAGTTGATTAACAGCTAAGAATTCTTTGCTATTTAATCCTTGAAATAATTTAGAAACGTTCAATAATTCAACAGCAGCATTCATAGGAAAAAAGTTAAGAGTAAGCAGTGCGAGCGTCCTCG
>DMPJ01000071.1:3201-3836 GCA_003456035.1 Planktothrix sp. UBA8402 | reverse complement strand
TACCCCGAATAGCTTTAATCGCTTCCTCTAATTTGGGACGAATAGAAGGAGAACGTCCGGGGCGATCATAACCCGGACGTCCGGGCCGTTGACTGGTGGGGGCTTCTCCGGCTAAGAGTTTACGGCCAATGCGGTCATCTTCGCAGAANNGAGATAAAACCATCCTGTAGGGCTTGACGGTCTGCTTCAGCTTGATCCAATAACAAATCCAAGCTCTGTCCTAAATATAAATGTTCAATCCGTCCGACTTTGGGTTGACGTTTGGTAAAGGCTTCTAACTGTTGGCTAAAAATATCGGTATCGACTCCCGCCCGACTCAGGAGACTGGTGGCGAGTCCATTTTGTTCTAGTAGGGCGGTGATCAGATGTTCGACTTCTAAATTCTGGTTTTGAAAACGACGCGCCACATCTTGGGATTTAACCACGGCTTCCCAGGCTTTATCTGTAAATTTTGTCGGATCGGTCGGTTGCATCGTTGGGGGGATCAATAAAGGATAAAAATAATCAACAATATACTTGCCCCCATTGTAACTATATCTGGGTGCAACCCGTGAATTGATGTAGGATTGATGGAGAAAGGGCGATTACGACGCTCATTTAAGAATAATGGACAAATTTTAGTGACTTCGCATAAT
>DMPJ01000071.1:0-3173 GCA_003456035.1 Planktothrix sp. UBA8402 | reverse complement strand
CCAACTTTGGTCAGATTGCTCAGTGATACAACTATTAGAGGCGATCTGGCAGATACCTTGATTCGTGGAGATATAGAGCTATGAGTATAAATAGGTATCGACGGTATCTTATTGTGTTGCCAGAAGACCGTGCTAATGAAAGGATTGCCAACGGATTTATTAAGAATTTAATCGATCTGAATTGGAGCGGATGATTTTATCAGTCAAACCTTTTTTATTTGTTGGAATTTGATCCTTAAGTAAGCTAAACTATGATAGACGTATCCAAAAATTTAAATCAAACTCTTATAGAATAATGGTTTGAGGTTAATTTTATTTCCCTAGAGGTTAAAACATGACTAAAATTACAGGTCTGGTCAAATGGTTCAACGATTCAAAAGGCTTTGGTTTCATCACCCCTGATGATGGCTCTAAAGATGTCTTCGTACACCACTCGGCTATTGTCAGCAGTGGCTTTAAAACCCTATCTGAGGGCCAGCGTGTGGAATTCGAGATCGAACCGGGTCAAAAAGGCCCCTCCGCAGTGAATGTGACTTTCTGACTTTCATCTAAGGCTGGATCGCCGTCTTGACCTAGATAATTACCCTGTGCGATCCCTCTGTGAAATTAGCGATCAAAGGGTTATCATAATCAAAATTCCCTAGAGGTCAAAACATGGCTAGAATGCAAGGTCAGGTCAAATGGTTCAACGCAGAAAAAGGCTTTGGTTTCATCACCCCCGCGGATGGATCTAAAGATGTTTTTGTGCACTTCTCGGCTATTCAAAGTGGTAGCTTTAAAACCCTAGATGAAGGCCAGCGTGTGGAATTCGAGATCGAACCGGGTCAAAAAGGCCCCTCCGCAGTGAATGTGACTCTTTTATAAGACTTGATCACGGTCTTTCTTGAGATAATTCCCCTCGTGCGATCGCCGATTTTGTAGAGCGATCGCCCCCGTCGTGGGCAGCCCCAAAACTTTAAGCTGAAGGGGGTTGACGGCTTCTGCTTGTTGGATCATAGTCTATAAAAACCGGGGTTTTAGGCGGTCGTTGACACCAATGGGCGAAACTCACCGGATTCAGATAGAATTAAACAAACGGAGTCAGAGACATCTCATGCAGGCAGGTTGGCGGATTGGATCGTTATTTGGAATTCCCTTCTTTGTTGATTCTTCTTGGTTTGTGATTGTGTTGCTGTTTACAATTGCCAATCGCCAGAGTTATTCGGAATGGGGGCCGACTTTATCTTGGGTTGCTGGGTTAGCAATAGCACTATTATTATTTGCTTCGGTGTTATTACATGAACTTGGCCATAGTTTGGTAGCCCAATCCCAAGGAATTCGAGTCAATTCAATTACTCTATTTTTGTTTGGGGGAGTGGCTGCGATTGACAAAGAATCAAAAACACCTGGTCAAGCGTTTCAAGTGGCGATCGCTGGCCCTCTAGTAAGTTTTAGCTTATTTTTTCTCCTCAATATTGTTGCCCAAATCTTACCGCATTCGAGTTTAATTTATTCAGTAGTCCATGAATTAGCCAGAATTAATTTAGTTTTAGGAATATTTAATTTAATTCCCGGATTACCTCTTGATGGGGGACAAGTTCTTAAAGCAACGGTTTGGAAAATTACTGGAAATCGCCTGACCGGGGTACGTTGGGCGGCGAAAACCGGACAGTTTTTAGGGATTCTAGGAATTTCTTTGGGTTTATCGTCGGTTTTTTTGGCCAAAAGTTATGGCGGTTTATGGATAGCTTTAATTGGGTGGTTTGTATTACAAAATGCGGCTTCCTATAATCGAATTACTGATCTACAAGAAGCTTTACTAAATATTAAAGCGGTGGATACAATGACTCGTGAATTTCGAGTGGTTGATGCGGATTTAAGTTTGCGTCAATTTGGGGATGAATATTTAATTGGAGTTAAGGCAATTCCGGTGTATTTTGCTGCATCTGATGGTCGTTATCGGGGGTTGGTTTCTGTGGAAGCGTTGCGAGTAATTGAGCGTAGTCAATGGGATATTCAAAGGTTACATCAAATTATTAAACCCATGAATGAATTGATTACGGTATCAGAAAAGGCGTCATTGCTAGAAGTAATTAATACTATGGAAGATCAAGAAATCTCTGGAATTACGGTATTATCTCCGGCTGGGGCGGTAGCGGGTATGATTGACCGGGGGGATGTGGTCAGAGCGGTGGCGAATTATCTGAAAGTTCCGATTCCAGAAGCTAATATTCGGCAGATTAAGGAAGATGGGGTTTATCCTCCGGGTTTACCGTTAGCAGTCTTGGCTAAAAGTATGGTTTAACCACGAAGACACGAAGACACGAAGAAGATGATAGAATCAAGAGCAATAATAGCCTAGTTTGAGTTTGATGATGGGATGGAATTTGGGATGTATTGTTGAAAGACGGGATTGAGTTTAAATAGCGATCGCTCTCCCTCGGAGATTTTTTCGACTAATCCTCGTCTGACTAAGGATTGAATGGCTTGCAATAAGTCTGTTTTAGAGAATTCACGATCAGCAAGTTGTTGAGAAATATCGATCACTTGCTGTTGATGTGCTAACCGGGAAATGACCTGTTTTTCTAAGTCTGATAATCGCTCTAATTTTGATTCTAAAATTGGGGATAACTCTCCAATAAATATATCATTTTTATCTTCTAAAAATTGGGCAACCCTACCGTTAAATAGTTCTAATATCGTTGAGGCGATGAGATTTAACCAGACTGGATGACCTTGATAGCGAGTGATTAAATCAAGCCATTGTTGCTCATCGGTTAATCCTTTTTCTCTCAGGATTTCTGTTGCTTCTTCTCCTAATCCTTTTAAGTTTAATGTCTGTAGGGGTCTATTTTCTGCTTCTAAATTGGCGATTTCTATGGGTTTTGTCCAACTTAGGAGAATTAAACAACTTTGATGATTCGATGTGACAATTTGTTTAAAAAATTTACTATAATCTTCATATCTGGGTAAATATTGACCTGCTAATTCACCTGTTTTAAAAATATCCTGCACGTCATCAAGAATGACTAAACAGCGAAACTTACGAAAATAATCAATAACTGTCGATAAGGGAATGGGTTGAGATGGAGAAAAAAAGTCTTTGAGTTCGGTTTGTAGTGTGGAAAGGGTGGGAAGGTTATTAAGACTTTTCCAGATAATATAATCGAATTGCGTATTAATTTCTTCAATCA
>DMPJ01000073.1 GCA_003456035.1 Planktothrix sp. UBA8402 | reverse complement strand
ATTGTGATGGATTATGCAGATGGTTTTTTGAAATATTTCTTTAAAAATTTGGGTAGCTTGAGGTTGAATAATTTGGGAGAATCGTTGCATTGATTCTTGGAGTAATTGGGGCATAACAGTAATGGTTTTTTTGCCTGTGGGTGTTTGATAAAAGTCAATTATAGTTTGCAAATCTTCTTCGGTAAAGAATTTATCGTACAGGGGATAATAGACTTTTTCCATAATTTGGTTAAAATCAAGTTTTTCCATTAATCTTTGATTATATTGGGTAAGAATTCGACTCATATCTTGGTTAATTTGATTAATCATTTCTTGTTTCTTTTCTGGAGAAATTCCTGAAGTTTCCGGGACAATAGATTCTAAAATCCCAGTAAATTCTTGTTGAAGTTGGGCGGTCGTAATTTGGCTAACTTGTCTAAATAGTTTTTCTCCTCCGGTGATTTCTATTAATTCTCTGATCAGTTTGCGTTTGCTTTCAGAAACAGATTGTTGAGACAATTCTAATTCAGGTTGTGGAGTAGATTCTGCTTTGACAGGTATAGGGAAAGTTACCCCTAAAGATAAAATAGTTCCCAGTAATAAAATTCGCTTTAAGAACATAAAAAACTCTCCTGATTTTTGAGATTATATTACCAAAAATGCGATCGATTAGCCACCTTGCCGAATCCCTGGTTTAATTTAGATCTTTTTTTTGTCAATACACAGTTTTGGTGCGTGCGCGGGGATGGCCGCACCCTAGGGGTTGTAACTAAAGATTAAAATGTATGGTATAATCAAAAATTAGTTGTGTAATCTTTATACAGAATTTGATTAGAATGGCAACTCAGCCAACTATTGCGATCTCTCACCTCGGTTGCGAAAAAAATCGCATTGATACCGAACATATCCTGGGCTTATTGGTAGAGGCAGGTTATCAGGTTGATTCTAACGAAGAATTAGCGGATTACGTTATTGTCAATACCTGTAGTTTTATTCAAGCTGCTCGGGAAGAATCGGTTCGCACCCTGGTAGAATTAGCAGACGCCAAGAAGAAAATTGTAATTACCGGGTGCATGGCGCAGCACTTCCAAGAACAACTCCTAGACGAAATCCCCGAAGCCGTGGCGGTGGTTGGAACTGGAGATTATCATAAAATTGTCGATGTGATCAGACGGGTCGAACAGGGAGAACGAGTTAAAGAAGTTTCTGCCGAACCCACCTATATTGCCGATGAAACTGTCCCCCGTTATCGTACCACTAGCGAGGGAGTTGCCTATCTGCGAGTTGCAGAAGGCTGTGACTATCGTTGCGCTTTTTGTATCATTCCCCACTTGCGCGGAAACCAACGATCGCGTACTATGGAATCAATTGTTACTGAAGCCCAGCAATTAGCCGAGCAAGGGGTTCAGGAAATAATCCTTATTTCTCAGATCACGACCAACTACGGACTAGATCTGTACGGTGAACCCAAACTGGCAGAATTATTAAGGGCATTAGGAAAAGTTGATATTCCCTGGATACGGATGCACTATGCCTATCCAACGGGGTTAACCCCAAAAGTAATTGCAGCAATGCAAGACACCCCTAACGTTTTACCCTATTTAGATTTACCGCTACAACATTCCCATCCCGATGTGTTACGCGCGATGAACCGCCCTTGGCAGGGGCGAGTCAACGATCAGATTATAGAAACACTGAAAACCGCTATCCCAGATGCGGTGCTTCGTACCACATTTATTGTTGGTTTCCCTGGAGAAACTGAGGAACATTTTGAACACCTGCGGGAATTTGTGCAGCGCCACGAGTTTGATCACGTTGGCGTGTTTACCTTCTCTCCCGAAGAAGGAACCCCTGCTTATAAATTGCCGAATCAACTGGCTCAAGAGGTAATGGATGCCCGTCGGGATGCCTTAATGGAACTACAGCAACCCATTTCCCTCAAGCAAAATCAAAAATCGATCGCACAGGTGGTAGACGTTCTCATTGAACAACAAAATCCCCAAACGGCCGAAATGATCGGTCGTTCTTCCCGTTTCGCCCCCGAAGTAGATGGTTTAATCTATATTGAAGGCGATGCCCGTTTGGGTTCAATCGTGAAAGTCCAAATCACCGATGCTGATGTTTATGATCTCTATGGTTACGTCTTAGAATAAAGTGTTAGCCCTTAAAAGCTGACAGTCAAGCCATTTCACCGAAATCGCCGCAAATTTTAAGAAATTTGTTGTTATATTTCCGAATGTTAAGCGTTATGCTATAGAGTAGATGGTCTATTAAAGGGTCTGATTGACTAAGCAACCTCAATGGTTGTGACTAAAAGTGAGTTCAGGAACTTTGAAGACCTTGGAATGTAAATAGGTTCCAAGATGCCCGAGAGACAGCGTAACTCAACGTTTGTAGAGAGCTACGTCAAGCGTTATAGCAAAACTAATAAACCTCTGCATTGTAGTAAAAGTGTCTCAAATGAATAGGGCAAGGTCAGGAACCGGGCAAAAAAACATAGATAGGAGAATGAATGAGTCCATCTTTTGCAAGCTTAGGAATTTCCGAAGAACGTGCTAGTTATCTGGAAACAATAGGCTTTACTGAACCAACCACCATTCAAGTCGAAGCAATTCCCCATATTTTGTCTGGACGGGACGTGGTGGGACTGGCTCAAACCGGGACGGGCAAAACAGCCGCCTTTTCATTGCCCATTCTGGAGCAACTGGATACAAGTGCGAAAGGCGTACAAGCGTTAATCCTGACCCCAACTCGGGAGTTAGCCATGCAGGTTAAAGAAGCGATTCGGAAAATGACCGATGATCGCAGCTTGTATGTGTTAACCGTTTATGGCGGTCAGTCCATTGACAGACAAATCCAACGGTTACAACAGGGCGTTCAAATTGTCGTCGGGACACCCGGACGGATTTTAGATTTACTCAACCGGGGTAATTTGAAATTTGACCGGATTAAGTGGTTAGTGTTGGATGAAGCCGATGAAATGTTAAGCATGGGCTTTATTCAAGATGTGGAAAAAATTCTGGAATCCGTTGCTGAAGATCGGCAAACGGCGTTTTTCTCGGCTACGATGGAGCCTTCGATTTGGAAACTGGTGAAGAAATTCCTCAAAAATCCAGTCACCATTAAAGCTGAAAACCCCAAAGCTACCCCCAAACGCATTGAACAGCGTGCTTATATGGCCCCCCGGGGCTGGACAAAAGCCCGGGCGTTGCAACCGATTTTAGAATTAGAAGATCCAGAATCAGCAATTATTTTTGTCCGCACCAAACAAGCTGCTGCGGAGTTAACCACATTCCTGCAAGCCGCAGGTCACAGCGTTGACGAATATCATGGTAACTTGAACCAAACCCAACGAGAACGGCTTCTGCAACGATTCCGTCGTCGTCAGGTGCGTTGGATCGTGGCTACGGATATCGCTGCCCGGGGATTGGATGTGGATCATCTCAGCCACGTTATTAACTACGATTTACCCGATAACGCGGAAAGTTATGTTCACCGGATCGGTCGTACAGGTCGCGCCGGACGGGAAGGAATCGCAATTACCTTGATTCAACCGATTGATCGCCGGAAACTGCGGTTAATCGAGCGCCATTTGAATCATAACTTTACGGTGTTGTCGATTCCTCAGCGATCGCAAATTGAAGGCCGTTATATTGAACGGCTACAAGGACGAGTGCGGGACGCTTTGGCTGGAGAACGGGTTGCCTCTTTCTTAGCGATTGTGGCCCAATTGAGTGAGGAATACGATCCCCAGGCGATCGCGGCGGCGGCCTTACAACTGGCCTACGATCAAACTCGCCCCAGTTGGTTGGATTCCGAATTCGCTGCCGAGGAGGAAGAAATGCCACTACCGTCTTCCAAACCGAAATTAAATCGTCGGGTGGTTCCTCGTCATTCGGTGTCCCAAGGTGTTGAATAGGATTCAACGAATTAGGGTTTATACCGATTAAAGTATATACACCAGGCGCAATTTATCGTGTCTGGTGGATTTTTTTATTCTTATTTTATAAGCGCAATGCAGACTAATTCTTCTGACTCTCATCTTAGCTCCCTCAGACAATGGGCAAATTTAATTGGGATTATAGTGGCATTTGGAATTAATGTATTAGCGAATTTAGCTCCCTTTAATGGGTTAACAATTGCAGAAATTTCTAATACGGTTTTTAGAGATGTTAAAATTATTCCGGCTAATTATGCCTTCGCCATCTGGGGCTTAATTTATCTAGGGTTATTCGGTTTTGCCCGATATCAATTTTTACCCCAAAACCAGGAAAATCCTCGATTAAACCATTTAGGTTTTGCTATTGTTTTAGCTAGTATTGCCCAAATAATTTGGGTATTTTTATTTCAATACCAGATGTTTTTTCTGTCTTTAGGGGCNNTTAATTGTGGCTTATTTACGGTTAAATATTGGTCGGGTTAGAGTTTCTAAACAAGAACGCTGGTATGTTGATCTTCCGATTAGTATTTATTTAGCTTGGATTAGTGTCGCAACCATTGTCAATGTAGCTTTAGTTTTGGAAAATTGGCAATGGAAAGGGGGGGGAATTTCACCGGAATTATGGACAGCTATTTTATTAATTATTGCTGGAACCTTAGCTG
>DMPJ01000424.1:8052-10926 GCA_003456035.1 Planktothrix sp. UBA8402 | reverse complement strand
TATTATAGGCTAACTCGAACCCGCCCCTACCATTAAGATTTAATTGTAATCCATTGATTCAAGATTTTATAAATATTAACTAATCCTTGTAAATGCGATCGCGGAGAACGTCCATATAAAAAATCATGGAGACTAATTTGATAATTATATTGCATAGCTAAATCTAACCATAAATTATTATATGCTTGCCCTTGAATATAATCAGGAATTGTGTTAGAATAGTATGGGAAATTATCTAAACAGGTATTAAAAAAGTTTTTGCGACCTCGATATTTTAAATAATTAAAACGCGGTTGAAAAACCGTTAAATCTTCTAAAGCAGTATGGATAGTATCGGCTAAAGATTCGGGATCAAATTCCGATAATAACCCGGCTCCTTGAGGGAATAATTCAGCTTTATCTCTGAGATATTGATTGAATTGCCGAAAACAAATCACCGGAATATTACAACTCATTGCTTCCGAAAGACTGCGATTTTTTCCTTCTAAAAGAGAACCCAAAAGATAAACTTTAGACCGAGAATAATACAGAGGCATTTCTTGATAATAGTCAACTTGAGAAACTATTTTAATATCATCTAAATTATTCGCTAAAATAGTTTTAATTTTTTGCCATTCTAATTGAGCTTCGCCACTGAGTAAATAAATAGAGCTTAAATCAAAATAATCCTCTAAAATCAATGTCATTTTTAAGCGTTTATTATATTTTGTTTGATAAACTTTCAACGCTTTGAAAATTATCGGTAGATTATAAATAGGAGATAATTTAGCCACACACAAAATATCAATATCTTTGATATTTATAGGTTGAGGTGCGATCAAATATTCATTAATAAAATCCGACTCAGAAAAAGGGATAAAAATTTTATTTGCGCGTTGGGGATAGGTTTTTTTAAACCAATCTGCACGGGATGGATGATCATATAAACAAAAATAGGCATCGGCGGTATTAGACCAAGGGTAAGCACACCAAAGGGAATCAGCTATCGAAAAGAAAACCTCAGAAAGTTGAGGTAAAAGTTTATTTAATAAATCCACAGATTCACTAAAATATAATCCTTTAATAAATTTACCTTGATAAAATAAAGGCGGGAGTAAAACCTGAAAATTTACGTTTTCAAACCGATTAGCTTCCTGTTCAAAAATTTCATTTGTCCAGCTATCTAAATCCAAATAAATTTCTGCTAAGGATTGATCAATTTCAGGATTATTAAAATATTGGCTTTGACGTTGGTAGTTTCCTATTCCCATAATATTTTAGGCTTTTTTTATTAATGATGTGGATATAGCCCCATTGGTGTCAAATTAAGACTAAAAGTAGGCTATAAAACTGAAAATATATTGACTTTCCCTCTGGTTTTGATCCCCCCTAGCCCCCCTTANNGGATTTAGGGGGATCAAATCTAGGGGGTAGCTTAATTTGACACCAATGGCATAGAATAGTTTATTTTAGACTCAATTGGTTTAACCAATTTAAAATAATAGAATTTACCTGTTCAGGACGTTCATCATGGGGACAATGACCCGTATCTGGAATTGAAATAAATTCAACAGATGGATTTATTTTAGCTAAATCTTGATAAATTTTTGCCCCGGTAATTGGTGTCCAAGGGTCAGTTTCTCCCCAAATAATTAATAACGGTTGTTGAATTTGGGGTAATAATTCTGAGGGTTGAGGGCCGGGAGGGGCGGTTAAAATCGAAGCAAAGACCTGTTGAGCACCGATATCATTAGAAGGATTATATAATAGCTCTACCAATTCATCAGTAATAGCTTGTTTATTGCCATAAACTTGATGTAAAGTGTTTCTAATGCGGTGTTTTTGTCGAATTTGATTGAACATAAACGGCCCGATAATAGGATTACTCACAACTTTTGCGAATAATCCCATAATCAACCGTAGGGGTAAATTCAATTCTTCGGGGCGATGATTTAACCCACCCGCACAATTAATTAATACCGCCCCGGCTGATATTTCAGGATGGTTAGCAACCATGATTAAACCTAATAATGCTCCGATAGAATTGCCGATAAAAATAGTGGGTTGTTTAATCTTTTCCGCCCAAAAATCCGTTAGTAATTCTTCCCACAATTCTAAACTATAATCGAGATTGGGTTTTGCAGAAGCCCCAAATCCTAATAAGTCTAAAGCAAAAACCTGGTATCCTCCTTGGGCTAAAATAGGAATATTATGACGCCAATGTCCAATAGATGCACCAAACCCATGAATTAGGACTAAGGGCTGTCCGCTTCCGGTGGCGGTATACTGGATTTGATGACCTTTCCATGTCCAGGTCTGGGGTTCAAAGGAGGTTGTGATTTGGGGAGACGTTGTGGTTGTCATTTTATGAAGATTTGTAAACACTATCTTTCTATCATAAATGATTTCACCCTGGAAACAAGACGGAATTATGATTCATACTCAAAGACTTTTGAGGAGTTATCAACATTGGACGGGGGAAACCCTGTTAAATTTTAATTACACCCCGGAGGAAGTTGCAGAGACATTATTTTATGCGCCATTTGTGTTAGTTTCTCACGGAATTGAACCTGACCCAATTTTAAATTATGGGAATCAAAAAGCCTTAAAAATGTGGGAGTTAACCTGGGAAGAATTAACTCAAATGCCTTCTCGAAAAACCGCCGAACCAATGTTACAGGAGAAACGCGATCGCTTATTAGCTGAAACTGAAGCTAAAGGATTTATTAAAAACTATCAAGGGGTGAGAATTTCTAGTAGTGGAAAACGCTTTTTAATTCAAGATGTTTTAATTTGGAATGTTTTAGATGAACAAAATCAACTTTGCGGACAGGCGGCAGTTTTTTCTAAATATATGTATACTTGAAATGGGGATCGCGGATTTAAGAGGATTTC
>DMPJ01000424.1:1934-7916 GCA_003456035.1 Planktothrix sp. UBA8402 | reverse complement strand
TCTAACCAACTGAGCTATGCGTCCGACAATTTATTAATGTAGCACAACCCCTTAGAGGATGCAAGCTTTTTTTAGATCTTTTTTCTTTCTGGGCAATACAGAAGCGGGATACAATCAAAAACTCAATCAAAATGCTCAGGGGTTAAGATATTAGACCATGATTAAATTACGCAAGTCTCAAGATAATGGAAATATTTTGATTTAGCTTAATCTACGACAAGGAGTTAAGGGTGTTAAAAATAACATTCGGATTTTACCCTTTCGTTTTAAAATCTTAAAATATTGAAAAATTATCTAGCTCCGATAACAAGCGTATTTCCATTAAATCCCTATGGCTATTGGCTATCTCGCCCTGGTTCTCCATGCCCATCTTCCTTTTGTCCGCCATCCCGAAAGTGACTATGTATTAGAGGAAGAATGGCTATTTGAAGCAATTACCGAAACCTACATCCCTTTAATCAAAATGTTTGAAGGGTTGAAGCGGGACGGGATTGACTTCAAAATCACCATGAGTTTGACTCCGCCGCTGGTGTCGATGTTGCGAGACCCGCTCCTCCAAGAACGATATGATCAACACCTAACTCTACTCCAAGAGTTAATAGAACAGGAAATTGATCGTTATCAAAAAACCCCTCATCTTCGTTACCTCGCTGAACATTATGCTGAAGAATGGCAGGACGCCCGCAAACTTTGGGAACGCTATCAAGGTGATTTAGTCACGGCTTTTAAACAATTTCAAGATACCAATAATTTAGAAATTATCACCTGCGGTGCGACTCATGGCTATTTACCCCTAATGAATATGTATCCCCAAGCAGTTTGGGGACAAATTGAGGTCGCCTGTCAACACTATGAAGAAACCTTTGGCCGTCGTCCTCGGGGGATTTGGTTGCCCGAATGTGCCTATTATAATGGCCTAGAACGAATGTTAGCCGATGCCGGAATTCGGTATTTTCTCACCGATGGTCATGGGATTCTCTACGCCCGTCCCCGTCCCCGTTTTGGCACTTATTCCCCCATCTATACAGAATCTGGTGTGGCTGCATTTGCCCGGGATAACGAATCTTCTCAGCAAGTTTGGTCTTCGGAAGTTGGTTATCCCGGGGCGGCGGAATACCGAGAATTTTATAAGGATTTGGGCTGGGAAGCCGAATATGAGTATATTAAGCCCTATATTATGCCCAATGGTCAACGCAAAAATACCGGAATTAAGTATTACAAAATTACGGGTCGGGGTCTGGGACTGGGAGAGAAGGAACTTTATGACCCCTATTGGGCAAAAGCCAAAACCAGCGAACACGCGGCGGACTTTGTATTTAACCGCGAGCGCCAAGTTGAACATCTGCATGGAATTATGCAGCGTCCCCCGATTATTGTATCTCCCTACGATGCCGAACTATTCGGACATTGGTGGTATGAAGGGCCTTCGTTTCTGGATCAATTATTCCGCAAAACCTGGGAAAATCAAAAGGTTTATGCCATGACCCATTTAGCGGATTATCTTCAAGCCTATCCGACTCAACAAGTCTGTCATCCCGCCCAGTCCAGTTGGGGATATAAGGGATTCCATGAATATTGGCTCAATCATACCAATTCTTGGATTTATCCCCATCTCCACAAAGCCGCCGAACGAATGATTAAAATGGCGGGTCGAGAACCTAGAGGCGACCTGGAGTTACGCGCACTTAATCAAGCGGCGCGGGAATTATTATTAGCACAGTCTTCCGACTGGGCATTTATCATGAGTTCGGGAACTATGACCCCCTACGCCGTGCGTCGTACCCGTTCCCACCTGATGCGATTTAATAAAATTTACGAAGATATCAAAATTGGCAAAGTTGATTCCGGTTGGCTGGAAAAGGTGGAAGCCATTGATAATATCTTCCCCAATATAGATTTTCGCGTCTATCGACCCTTGATGTAATGGGTAATACTTCGTAGTAAGCCCTTCAGGGCTTAATCCCCCAAACCTAACGCTAATAAATTTAATCTCTTGTTATTCGTGTTAGGTTTTGCTGCTGAGTCTAGGGAAGAAAGCCCTGAAGGGCTTACTACGATTCTAAGAAAAATGTAAAGATTTATTAATTTAGGGCATTTTGTAATGTAGACTACAGAATGTTCTGTTATATTAGAAATTGAAGACCAAAACAGCCTTTTATTTTTTAGGCTATTTATTTAGGAGAACAAACTCATGGGTACTCAAGATCAAGCTCGCGCTTTAATGATGCGTCACCACCACACCATCAAAAATCGTCAACAGTCCTTACTGAACCGAGTTTCAGATCAAGTAGGTATAGAACCCTGTGATCCAACCACGATTCAAGGCAAACCCAGCGCCCATTCTGCCAGCAACTATGATCGCAGCAATGCCACAATGAGCTAGAAAGATTAATAATTGTCATCTTTCTTAATATTTTGGTTAAGAAAACTTTAACAAAAAACCATTCAATTTTAAACACAGGAGAAACAAATTATGAATACTCAAAATCAAGCTCGGGCTTTAATGATGCGTCATCATCAAGTAATTAAAAACCGTCAACAATCAATGTTAAATCGGGTTTCCGATGAAGTGGGTACAGAACCCGGTGATGTCTCAACGATTCAAGGCAAACCCACGGACAGCGTTAGCAGCTATGACCGTAGTGGCTCGTCCATGAGTTAATTGAGTTGTTATTGAGATAACGGTAAATTCACCATGAATCAATCAATGCCCCCGCTTTGCCTGAGCAAGTGGGGATATTTTTATGGTTGACGGTTGACAGTTGACTAAAAGTCAGTTAAGTATTGCGATCGCTCAATGATATAATAAGTGAATGTACAGTTTAAATGCACAACAGTTTATTAAACCTATAGTCTAAATTAGCTAAAGCTAATTCTGTTCCCAAACCTTGACCCCAGGAAGAATAGAAACCGGGTTTCTGATACTAGAGATTTTAAAGAAACAGTTAATGCACGAGTTCAAAGAGATGAAGCTTTTGCAGCCGCTTTATTCGATGAAGCTATCTCTCTTTTCCTTTGACGTAGCTAGGAATTTGAACCCCCAAACATTGCACCGATAATCGCGGCACTGATAGCTACAATTCCCATTGTTCTTGTTGTTCCCATCGTGGTATCTCCTAATATATTCCCTTCTGTATCAATTGCCATATATTGTTCCCCATTAGCGCCTCGATAGCAGATAATAAATCCATCTTCAGCCTCTTGATAACCGACATACTCAGCAAAGGGGTGATACTGGGCAACGATTTCGACAAACATCCGGTGCATGACAATTTCGGAAGCAGCCATATTAAAACTCCTTGTATTTTTGTCTGATGCCTATTTATCGTTACCCGAATTGAAAGTTATGCAGAAAATTGAAAGAAGCGATTATAGCAGGTGTCGGGTTTCGGGTTTCGGGTTTCAGGTTAAAGAGTTGTTTTTGTTAATCCTGACACCTGACACCTGACACCTGTTATCAGATCATAAAATTATCCATGATGCTGATATCTCCCAGTTCTATTTTAATACTAAAATGTTCTCCAGGTTCTCCCTGAAACTCTAATTGAATCCAATTATCTGCACTGCGAGATATTGCCTCTAAAAACACTACTTCCGTATCCTCTAAAACGGTTAATTTCAGATCAGGAGGTAAATAAGCATCTTCACCATTAGGATATAATCGGGCAATAATTGTGCGTTGTTCCTCCGTTTCTACTTGATAGGCTAAAACCAATGCTAAGGGATATTCTGCTAGTTTAAATTGTCGAATTCCACTGATGCTCTCTAATATATCTTCGGTTTCTGCACTCCGAGAACGGGGTGCAGTCGCATATCTAAAAACCAAATTTCCGACTAAATTTTGTAAGAAGCTTTCTAAAGCCACAAAATTACCGTTTAGTTGAATCTGATTCGGTTGTAACCAGTCAGGTAAACTAATAAATTCTGGGGGAATGGTGTTAAATTCAGCATTAATCATTGGTTGAGGTAACGGTTGATTTGTAACTTTAGTTTCCGGCACAGCATCGGTTCCCTCGTTCCAAATTTCATCTAATTTGTTTAGTAATTCTTCCGCTAATTCTTGCCATTCTTGTTGATTCGAGTCATCATCTCGATTAATATTAGAACCTCTACCTCGCCAAGAAGTTCCGGCTTCAACTGGAACACAACGCGCTAAAAATTCAGCCCCAGCATAACGCCATTTTTCCTTGGGATAGTCGCGGCAAATTCGTTCAAGTCCAGCAATAATTTCTGTTAGAGGTTGTTCTGCGAGTCGGGTTTTAACTTTTTCCGTAACTGGATCATTACTCTGAAAAAAATCCAAAGCTGATTCTAGGCGATCAAAATAATCAATCAATGTTTCTATTGGCTGAAAATTAGTAATTTTTATTTCTTTAGGTGATGTTTCTGGGTCTATTGCCGGATAAAATCCCAATAATTGTACCTCGTTCAATTGTTCTTGAAATTGAACGGCAATATAAGCAATTCTATCCTCAGTTACCTCTGGCGGTAAAATAATAACTGTTTCCTCCGGTAAAACCGGACGACATTCGAGTTTACCTAAATTGGGAATTACTAAATCCGCTACATTATGGAAACACCGTACTACCGAATTCCAACTGTCACCTTGGTTCAATTCAGTTTCAATTCCCATCCAGTCTAAGAAACTCTGAACTGCACAGACAGCTAAGGTATTCAAGTAAACTTGTTTTCCTTTTTCTACAGAGTCTTGCTGTAGAGAAAACTGACGAGCTAGTAGATGGTTTTCTCGACTCAAAGTAATTGTTAAGCAGTGGTTTTCTATTGAATACATGGTTTTAACTCCTATTGAAATCCTAATTCTCTAGCAATTTGTTTCAGTAAAGGTAAACAGTAGTTTCGCCAGCGATCATAAACTGTTTGTTCGGGAACATCTAGCTCTCTAGCAACTTGTCTGGGGGTAAAACGAGGTTCTGCCAGTAGTAGCTTCTGACTGAGAATTTGGCAGTTAGTATTAGGACGATTACGCGGGTGACAGTTTCTCAATCTCATTTCAGGATCTTCTTCAATGTAACACCTAATTTGATTACTTAAAAAGCGACGTTCTTCTTCTATAAGTTTCCCTGTGCCAGTAAGAGTTAAATCATCAGCTATTGTTTCTTCTATTGTTAAACTGTCTTCTCCTCCTTTGCGATCGCCCATACTAACAATTATAGGTTCCCGAATTCGCCGACGCTTCACATCATGACAATCTCGTTTTAAAATCATTACTACCCATTTAATAAAGCATTCGCTAACGAGAGCAGCTTCAGACGGATTTTTGCAATTTATAACTTCCATATCTAACCGATACATTTGCGGAAACCGACTAATATTTCGCTGAACATCTCTTTCCGTCGTTGGCAAAGCTTGATTATAATAAGGTAGCCAACCTTTACCAAGATAGTTCTTGATTTTTGGCAATTGGTCGATCACTATTGCTAGTGCCTCTGCCTGTTCAGGGGAGCGCAAAGCGTCTCGAATCAATTGGCACAACGAGGCATCATCCATAATGGGCAGGAATTAAAAATAGGGATGCTGGGATTATACCCGAAAAGCACCCCCTTGCCTAATCCTATCTCAATGCTTTTAAGCCATGTCACTTCTCGGTTCGTCGTCTTTTTCTTGCCAGCGATCATATCCCTCATGATAGCGCTTCTCAGCTTCTGTCACGTCTTCCTCACATTGCTTGATTTGGGTTTCATAACGGTGAGCGATTATTTTTAAATCTTGCTCTAAATTGGCTTTTAATTCAGCCGTTTTTTGCTGTACCCAAATAGCTTTTTGCTGTTTAATTCTTTCCTCCTTTTCCTTAATTTGTTGGGGACTCAAACCCGTAACATTAACTTCAGGAATGGGGAATTGATTCGGTAGATCAGCAACTTCAGCGCGATGAGCAAATAAACGTTTTTCAACAACCATATCTCGTTCTTGTTCTAACTGATGTTTGCGATCGCGCATTTGATTGATATCATAATCCGCTTC
>DMPJ01000424.1:0-1864 GCA_003456035.1 Planktothrix sp. UBA8402 | reverse complement strand
ATTCCCGCAGGGGGAAATAAAGCGGGTTCATATTGGTTAATTAACTCAGCAAATTTTTCTGGTAATTCAAAGTTATCGCTCTGAAAAGCAGCAGCAATCCAGATCAATGTTACAGGTAAACTAGCAGCAATTCCTTCAATTAATAATCCTCCAGGTAATCCTAATTGTGCCACAATCCAAAAACTAACGGTGAATTCTGCCGCACTTAATGAACCCGCTAAAAACCCATCAATCCAGAGTTGTTTACCTAAATTTTTACCTTCAATTTCTTGGATTAATCGGGTTTGACTACTGTAATACAATTCTCCTAATTCATTAATAGGAGGTTGGGATTTTTTTTGCTCAATAATGCTACCCAGTGCTTGTTTTGTGCTGTGAGCTAAACGAGCTTTTGTTGTGACTTTAGTTGCACGGTCATCAACGAGAAAACTCGCTAAAGCACCCCCAGCCATTGCCGCAGGTAACGCCATTGACCCTAAACGGGAAGTTAATACTTGGGTTCCAGCACTAAAGGTTAATGCACCAATCATCACAACAACAATTTTGGTAGCTTTTTTAAAAGAGTCTAAGGATTGATATTTAGCGGTAGTTTCTAAGTCATCAATACGAGATTCTGCCACACGAGATTTACCCGATCGCTGTTGTCGTTCACTCATTTTAGCACGAAGACCTTTCGGCAACCGGGCGATAACTTCTTGGGGAAGATGGCGCCAACTATCGACTAATTTATCAATTTGAAACTGTTTGTGATTGTTGTGGGAAGAAGTCGTATTCATGATTAAAACTCCTGAATTAATTAGGGATGGGTGTCAGGTTTCGGGTTTTAGGTTTTTTATTTACCTACTCTACTATCGTGAAAGTTTGTAGAAGTTATGCGAGATTTTTCCTGGCTTCAAAATTTATAATTTACGGGCAACTTCAAAAGCTTTATTAACACAATTTGAAATATCTGTAAAGGAGCAGATTTCGGCGGAGGTTTCCTCAGTTAGAACTGTTCTCAGTTGATGATTAACAGTTGGGTTTTCTACCATCAACATAATTGTTCCTTGATAGGCTGTAATTTGATGTACTAATTCTTGAAGGCGTTGATCATCTGGTGAGGGTTGATTCGGCCCTGGTTCGGTATCCTGTAAGGTAATAGTGACAACAACCGGGTTATAATTTTGGCGATCGCGCTCTTTTTTAATAAGTCTGTTAACGTCTTCTAACAGTAAAATTAGCGATGTGCCGGGTTGTTGATTTTTAATCGGACGTTGGGCCTTATTACACTGACTTAAAACCGATAAACTATTGAAAATAGAGATATTTTGAGTGGTAATTGGACGGTCTGCAAAAGCCGTAGTAATGGCAATATCACCGGGTTTATACTGTTGAATACTGGCGCGACAATGTTGTTGTCGTTCTAAGCTATATTTTTCAGCAGAATCAGAACTATCATCAGCGCGAATATGGATAACTCTTTGGGTAGTATATTCAATCCAAAGGGTACTGCCAATAATACCAATTCCTGCTATAATAGATCCTAAGATTAAGGGNNGCGACGGGAATAGGTGCGACTCATAGCGGTTTTCCTAATCGGTATATTGCTATATCGCCGGGAACTGTTAGAGTTATGCCAAATTGAATTAATAAGTCAATTTCGATGGGGGAAAGGTGATGGAATTTGCCACAATTAATTTATCGACTCCTCTACAATTAACGATTGATTTAACAGAGGATCAGTTTTTTGAGTTATGTCAAAACAATCGAGATTTAAAATTTGAACGAACTGCATCAGGAGTTTTAACAATTATGCCACCAACGGGGGGAGAAACCAGCAACCGCAATATGGAATTATCCTATCAATTACAAGCTTGGAGTCGTC
>DMPJ01000319.1:8805-10773 GCA_003456035.1 Planktothrix sp. UBA8402 | reverse complement strand
ATCGGCTAAACTTTCTAACCCAATAGAATTTAATAACTCTTTCCACTCCTGTAAAACCTTTGGATCTTGAGGTTTTTCCTGCCGCAATACTGCTAATAAAGTTACGGTTTCATACCATAATCCGTTTTGAGCATAGACTTGAATTTGTCCTAGAGGTGTATTGGCTTTTTCTAACTGACGGATTAAAGTTTCACTGGGGTTAATTCGGGCGATCGCTCCTTCAACTCCATCATCCTCAGCCCGCAATCTAGGATTACACTGATAGAAAAATTTCCAACGATATTGTTTACCCACTTCTAACATTGGTGCAGATTGAGGTAACTTAAATTTGACGATTCCCGGGGTTCCGGTTAGAGGCATTTTTTGTTTAAAGATTTCATTTTCGTCTTCATCCAATAACACAAACTCTACGTCTCTTGCTGGAGTTGAACTGTAAGGAACATAAATCATAAATGTGGGATATCCTGATAACGTTAACCCCATATTCTGTTTAGGAATTAATGCAGTTAAGGGCTTAGAAACCGCCGGACAATTGGTGCGACCGGATGAACCTTGACGATCTTCAGTGGTGGATTCATCCTGATCTGGAGATTGAAATTCAACGGCGACTTCTTGAACAGATAAAGGGTGTTGGGCAACCCCTGATTTTGTTGAATTTAATGCCATTAAAATTCCGGCTAAAACGAATAATAAAATTAACTTCAGTTGCTTCATAGATGACAGTAAAATCCTGTATTTTTTAGTAATTGGTGGAATTGAATCTACCTTAATATCTTTATTGACCAACAATATAGGTTTTACGCAATTCTTATATTTTTTTATTAAACTGCGATCGCCACACCCAAAACTCCCGCTCCCACCAACCCGAATAACGCTGGAACCACAGGAACCCAAATCGCCGCCAAAAACAACCCCCAACACACCGCATACAAGACGGCGGCTGTGGTTGCCAAGGTGATGATGATTCTGGTGCGATCGCTGATAAACATAGCTAAAACCCCCCCTAACAGCGTCCACAACCCGATCCAGAGGGCATCTGTCCATTTTGATCCCACTTGTAACAACGGACGATTATCTAAAACCGCAGACAGAATATGACTAACCATTTGCGCCTGAATCATTAATCCTCGTACTTCTTGATCTGGGCTGTAAGGAGTGCGATGACCTTCATCTTTAGCGCTGATGCTATTAACACCGACTAAAACTAATTTATCTTTAATTAGATTTGGATCAACTTCACCATTAAGAATTTGTGTAAACGTTACTTCCGGGGCAATGGGTTCTGATAATCTATAGTTTAGCATAATTTGATATACTTTTCTATCCAATTTTGGATAAAATCCGATATCAGATTTCATTGGTTTTAAAATCAGATTACTCAATTTAATTTTATCTTGTGGCAGGTTTTGGGGTTGAATTCCTTGTTGTTTTAAATAATGCCAGGCGAGTTTAATGGCTAAAGAATCAGTGGTTTGACATCCTTGAGGATTACTGATAAATAAAAGTTGACGGCGCAGAATTTGATCAGAATCTCGCATCACATCATTAAATCCAACTTGCAGAGGGGGAGCATCGGGCGGAGCAGCCATACCGGAATCATTTTTATCCGGTTTTTTACAAATTAAAAATAGATTATTTTGTTGTTTAAATTGATTAATTAAGCTTTGATATCCCGGTTCAACGGGTAGATCTCGATAAAGATTTAATCCAATGGTTCGGGGTTGGTATTGAGCAAGTTTTTGTAAAAACTGAGTGAGAATTTGATCAGAAACTGTCCAACCTCTTAACGCTTGAATATCTGCTTCTGAAGCTGTTACTAACAATAAACGATGATCTTGTTTTTCGATAGGGCGCGATCGCATCATCCTATCATAAGATTTTAACTCCCAAAATTGTAACCCTCCTCCCTGACGAATTAAACAGACTAAAAGAGTAACAGTTAAACTGATCAATCCGATTTTCTTAATT
>DMPJ01000319.1:0-8774 GCA_003456035.1 Planktothrix sp. UBA8402 | reverse complement strand
TTTTGACAAATAACAGGCAACCAACTGCCACAGGGAAAGCGATTTTCTAAGATGTATAACCGTTCTCTTGCTTGTCGCACTGCTAAATATAAAGATTGACCTTGAGAAAATGCCTGTAAAAAATGTTTTAAAAAAGTTTGTGCTACAAGATCAGGCACAGGTTCCCGCATAACAATGGTTTGGGGAATATTTAATTGGGCGAGTTCGGTAGCTAAACCCAAACCATCACAGGAATTAAAAATAGCAATTTGTAACCCGTTTTCAATCGCTTTTTTAAACCCAGGTAATAAGGTTTTAATAGAGACTTTATCTTGATGATTAATCTTAAAAATTCCCGATTTTTCCTGGTCTTGACTTTCACTATGCCCGGCAAAAAATAGAATATCCCAACCTTTACTATCCCATAAAGCCTGATCCAATTGTTGTGGATTAGGTTCAATTAAAAAAAACGTTTCTGTCTGGGGTAAAGCGGTTAAAATCTTTTGATCTTCGGCAATATCAATTCCCGTTTTATTCCCTAAAATAGCTAAAATTCTGATTTTGGAACCCGGAACAGATACGGAGGTTTTGCGAGTGTATTGGGGTTGACTCAGGGCTAATTCTGCGCGAGGATAATCGTGGAAAAAATGCCATAATTGCCAGGGTAAATGTCGGACTTGGAAATCCGAGGTTTCTAAAATAATTTGGATTTCATCAGTCGGTTGTAACGCCGAACGTAACTGTTGATCAATAGTGCGAAATTCGGCAAAATTAAGCCATTGATTAAACTGATAAATATATTGGGTACAGATTTCATCAAGTTCGACTTCGGAAACATGGGTAATATCTTCTTGTTCTAATTCAATCCGAGATGGAATTGCTAAAGTGTGATAGAGTTCTTGATAAATAAACCGCCAACGTTGATAAAACGTGATCAATTCCGGTGCAGCAGGTAAACAACCCGTTATTTTAATCGGACGGGGATTTTCTAAATCCGATAGTCGTGCTGTTACTAAAGGGAATCCTGCCGTTAATGAACCTTTTCCTAAATCAATGATTACAATTTTTTCGGTCATGTTTTATCAAGTAGAGACGCGCCATGTAGAGACGTTGCATGCAACNNGGGAATATGTAGCAAACATTAAGGGATTTCATATTAAAAAATAAATGTTTCTGTAACAGACACCTCAGCTAAACGAATGGTAATACTAAATTGTTCTTCTGGCATTCCTCGAAACCGAGGCAGTTGCATATAATTATCCTGTAAACGGGATTGAACTTCTGATAAAATTTCACCCGTTTCTGATAATAAAATCAGTTGCACATTCGGGGGTAAATAACGGTCTTGGTCGGCAGGATATAACCGCACCCTAACCGCAATTCGTCCTTCTGTTTCTGGGGTTAATGCCACCCATAATACAACAGATTGACTCCCGAATTGCATTTTTAAATCAATTAATTTTGCCCCCTGAACAAACTCCTGATCACGGCGAGATAAACTTCTTAATCCTAAAGCGGGTTGGTGAGAAACCGACTGCCAAAGTCCTGCCCATTCATCCATTAACCATAAACTTAATCGCACAGGAGTTTTAAATTCTGCTCCTTGAGGTAAATTTAAGTAAACTAATAATCCTTCGATGGGTTGTAACTGTTCTAAAGGTAGAATTTCCTGAGTAATAGTTTCGATAAAGCCTAAAATTTCTGCGGTTTTCAAAGTATCAAAAATCCGCACCACCACATATCCAATGCGGTCAATTTTGACTTCGGTAGGAATGCTCACCGTTTGTTGTCCTTCGCGTACTGGACGACATTCTAAACGTCCCACTCCTGTTACTTGCAAATCTGCTACATTTGCACACAGTTGGATAATAGGATTCCAACTATCACTCGCCTCTAATTCCGTTGCTATTTGCATCCATTCTAAATAACAATTAACTCCCCAAACTGCTAAGGTATTGAGATAAACCTGTTCTCGCTTGCCCCCTTTCGGATGTCGTAACGCAAATTGTGTGGCAATATCCCTGGCTTCTTGGGATATTATAATCGGTAAACTGTACTTTTCCCAATTAGAATGTTGATTAACCATTTTTCCTCTTTTCTAACTCCTAATCCTTAATCTTTTTTTAGAAGCGTTAACTATTCAAGATATCCCTGTGACCGGGCAAAATTACGCAAAAGCTGGCGACATTTTCGCTCATAAAAGCTACTTAAGGTACTCACGGCAACTCCCAACTCATGGGCCAGTTGTTCCCAATTGGTTTCTGGAGGCAGGCGACTTAAAATTAACAATTGACAGGTGATGTCTGGACGTTTGCGAATGTGAGTATTGCGTAACTCTCCAGTGGCATCAGTTTGCGCCCAATGACGAACTTCTTCTAACATCGGGGGAATATCGGGAGGTGCTTTCAATGTATCAATCAAATTAATATTTTCACAGAGGGGAATATCAATAGAAATATAACGTTTTTGCTGTTGTTGCTGCTTTCGATAATAGTCTTTTAACCGTCCTTTTAAATAAACATTAAGCCAGGTTATTATACTAGCTCTGGCCGGGTCATACTGCGCTGCTGTCGTCGCTTCACAAAGATTCAAGTAAAGAAAAGTCATGGTTTGTTGCCATGCGTCTTCGTAGTCAAGTGTGGACTCGTGCCACAATTTACCTGATTTTTGGAGGAGGCGAATAATTTGGGTAAAACCCTGGCGACGTTCAACACTTGTGGGAGAATGTTTGCAGGTTTCAGCAATTAATTGGCGGAGTTGTTCATCAAGTCCAGTCATTTCGATTTTAGTTTGGATTTGGGATTAACTTTGTTTTGATGAAATAGTAGGGTTAGTTCCAATATCAGTTAAAATCTTATCAAATAAAGTAGATATTTTTTGATTATAAAGGTTATGGGACTAAAGACTTGCTCTTGGGGAATTGGTGCGGTTACATTGTTGATACAATTACAATTGGGTTTGATCATGCCTTTAGCATTTGCTCAGTCCCATGCTGAATTAGATCAGATGTATAATAGGGCATCAGAACAGATTGATCAAGGAAACTTCGCCGAAGCAGTGATCACGTTAGAGAAATTATTGGCGATCGCAAAACAACAAAAAAATCAGTTTTTAGAAGCCACAAGTCTCAATGATTTAGCCCTAGTTTATCGGAATCAAGGTAATAGTAACTTANNTAGAAACCTCTACAAAAGCCTTAAAAATTTATCAACAATTAAACGAGGAGGCGGGTATTAGTGTGGCTTTAAATAATCAAGCCACTGCTTATCTGAGTTTAGGTCAATATCCCCAGGCAATTCAAGGATTTGAACAAGCTTTAAAATTAGTTCAGAAACTGGGTGAAAAGTCGGGAGAAGTTAATGTTTTATCTAATTTAGGAGCAATTTATCAAGATTTAGGACAACATCGAAACTCATTATCCTACTTTCAACAAGCCTTAACTATAATCAAAACCCNNCGGATGGAAGAAATTATTCTTAATAATATCGCTACAGCCTATATTTCTTTAGGGGAATATGAACAAGCCAAACTTGCCTTTGAGCAATCTTTAAAATTAGCAAAAAAAGAACAAGATGCTCAAGGTATTGGTCAAGCTATAATTAATCTAGGGGCAGTTTATGAACGCTTTAAAGAGTATGATCAAGCCTTAATATTATATCAAGAAGGCTTATCAATAATGGAAAAAGTCGGAGATTTAGAAGCCGTTGGGCAAGCGTTGAATAATATCGGTTATATTTATCGTATTCAGAATCAATATCCGCAAGCTTTCGAGTTCTATAAAAAAGCCTTAGAAGTTCGCCGAAAAATCGAAGATAAACGGGGAGAAGCGGTGACATTAATTAATTTAGGTGTGGCTGAGTTTGAAGTTGGAAAATTGGCTGAAGCGACTCAAACTCTCTATTCTGCAATTGAAATTTTTGAATCTTTACGTCCCGGGTTGAGTGATGAGAATAAAGTCTCTTTCTTTGAAACTTTTTCAAAAAGTTATGGTGTTTTGCAACAGGTGTTAATTGAACAGAAACAAATTGAACAAGCTTTAGAAATTTCTGAACGAGGTCGAGCTAGAGCGTTTGTTGAGTTGGTAGCACAAAATAATATATCACCGGAAAAATTAACTAAAATTTCTGTAAAACCCCCTAATTTTTCGGATATTCAAAAAGTTGCTAAAATCCAAAATGCCACGTTAGTTGAATATTCGGTTATTGTTGATCAATTTAAGCAAAATTCTACCCTATTAATTTGGGTGATTAAACCCGATGGTAGCGTGCAGTTTCGGTCTGTTGATTTAACAAGTTTAAAGACAAATAACCTCGTTCCTATGTTAAGTCGAGAAGAACTGCCACCGTTGCCTCCCCTAAATGAGCTAATTCAGGGAACTCGTGTTAGCCTAGATTCAGGGACTTCAGCGCTAAAAGCAGATAATGTGACCAATAAACAATTAAATAAACTGTATCAGCTTTTAATTGAACCCATTGCGGATTTATTACCTAAAAATCCCCAAGATCGAGTTATTTTTATTCCCCATCAAGACCTATTATTAGTTCCTTTTCCGGCTTTAGTTGATCAACAAGGAAATTATCTAATTCAAAAGCATACTATTTTAACTGCTCCATCAATTCAACTATTACAATTAACAAAAAAACAGCCAAGAAATGGGGAAAAGACCGCGTTAGTTGTGGGGAATCCTAATATGCCAAAAGTAGCTTTATTACCTGCGGAAGAACCTAAATTTTTACAACCGCTTCCAGCTAGTGAGAAAGAAGCGATCGCCATTGCTAAACTACTTAAAACCGAACCGTTATTAGGTGAAACAGCAACGGAATCTAAGGTAATTCAACTAATAGAAAATGCCCGTTATATTCATCTAGCTACTCACGGAATCTTGAGTGATTTAACCGAGTCTGGAATTCCAGGTGCGATCGCCCTTTCCCCCTCAGTATCCGATGATGGGTTACTCACTTCCGAGGAAATTCTCCAGTTAAATTTAACGGCTGATTTAGTAGTATTAAGTGCTTGTAATACCGGAGCAGGAAGCATTACCAGCGATGGAATTTTAGGGTTATCTCGTTCCTTAATAGCTGCTGGCGTTCCCAGTTTAATTGTGTCTCTTTGGAAAGTTGACGATACTCCCACCTTTGAATTGATGCAAACATTTTATCAGCAACTCCAACAAACCAATGATCAAGCCCAAGCCTTGCGCCAAGCGATGTTAATTACGATGAAAAATTATCCCAAACCCGAACATTGGGCGGGTTTTATGATCATCGGTCAAGCTGATTGACATTCTTGGTTCTCCCTAAAAACCTTAATTTTATACAATTGATTAAAACTAGCTATATAATAAAGCAATACGCATCAGCGTTTTATTATCCTTTATTCTTGAGTTTGATTGTATTCGATGCTGAATTTTTACTCTGATACAGAAACCGATACCCACAAATCCTTTGAGTTACCAGGCGCTCGCCCCCATTATAACCCTGATCGTCCTGGTCAAGTAGAACATATTTTTCTGGACTTAGTTCTCGATATTCCTAATCAAAGTTTTAAAGGAACTTGTACCATACATTTGAATCCGGTTAAAAGTGGCATAGAAACCTTAACTTTAGATGCGATAAACTTAGAGATAAAAGAGGTAAAAATTGAGGAAAATCAGCAAGAATTTGACTATGATGGCGAACAATTACAGATTTATCTGAATCAACCCACAACCGTCAATCAATTAATTAAAATTGTCATTAATTATTCTGTCACCAATCCCCAACGCGGACTTTATTTTATTAGTCCCAATAAAGATTATCCTAACAAACCGATTCAAGTTTGGACGCAGGGAGAAGATGAAGATTCTCGGTTTTGGTTTCCTTGCTTTGACTACCCCGGACAATTAGCAACCTCAGAAATTCGGGTACAAGTTCCTAAACAATATTTAGCTATTTCCAATGGCGAATTAATTAACACCGAAACTAAAGGAAAAACTAAAATTTATCATTGGTCACAGAAACAAGTGCATCCCACTTATTTAATGACCTTAGCGGTGGGAGATTTTGCCGAAATTAAAGATGAATGGAATGGAATACCCGTCTTATATTATGTTGAGAAAAATCGCCAAGAAGATGCTGTGCGGAGCATGGGAAAAACTCCGAAAATGATTGATTTTTTCTCTAAATATTTTGGTTATAACTATCCCTATCCTAAATATGCTCAAGTTTGTGTGGATGATTTCATTTTTGGCGGGATGGAAAATACCTCAACAACNNTTTTTTGGCGGAATGGAAAATACCTCAACTACCTTATTAACAGATCGCTGTTTATTGGATGAACGAGCTACCCTAGATAATCGTAACACAGAAAGTTTAGTTGCCCATGAATTAGCCCATCAATGGTTCGGGGATTTAGTAGTAATTAAACATTGGTCACACGCTTGGATTAAAGAAGGCATGGCGACCTATACTGAGGTATTATGGACGGAACAGGAATATGGCAAAGACGACGCAGCTTATTATCGTTTAAATCAAGCCAGAAACTATTTTTCTGAGGATAGTTCTCGTTATCGTCGTCCGATTGTTACCCATATTTATCGAGAAGCAATTGAACTTTATGATCGCCATTTATATGAAAAAGGCGCTTGTGTTTATCATCTAATTAGAACAGAATTAGGAGATGAACTATTTCAAAAAGCAATTCAAACTTTTGTTCAAGATAATGCTCATAAAACCGTAGAAACTATTGATTTATTACGAGCGCTAGAAAAATCAACTGGATCTAATTTACTCCCCCTATTTGATCAATATGTGTTCCGAGGCGGACATCCTGATTATAAAGTCTCTTATAGTTGGGATAATCATAATAAATTAGCCAAAATCACGATTAAACAAAATCAAGCCAAAGATAGCGATAAACTCAGTGAGACAAACCTATTTGATTTGAAAATACCGATTGGTTTTGGCTATAAACCTGATAAAAAATCGCCAGAAACTCCTGGAAACTTTAAAACTTTTACGGTACAGGTTAATGAAAAAGAACAAACCTTCTATTTCCCCTTAGAAGAAAAACCCGCTTTTATTAGTTTTGATGTGAATAATAATATCCTCAAAACCTTAACTTTGGATTATGCGGTAGCGGAATTGAAAGCTCAATTACAATATGATTCTGATCCGATTTCTCGAATTTATGCTGCTAAAGCCTTAGCTAAAAAAGGCGGATTAGAAGCCGTTAAAGCTCTATCAAATGCTTTAAAAAATGATAGCTTTTGGGGGGTACGGGTAGAAGTTGCTAAACAATTGGTGCGGGTGAAATTAGATCAAGTTTTTGAAGGATTAGTTGCCGGGTTAACCGATAGCGACGCCCGGGTCAGACGGGCGGTGATTAATAGTTTAGCTAAACTCAAAACCACAGAAAGTTATCAAGTATTAAAACCCCTGCTGGAAAAAGGAGATCCCAGTTATTTAGTTGAAGCGTCAACAGCAACCGCATTAGGAGAAATTGCCGCCACTCATTGTGAGGATAAACATTTAGTTGAACAAACAGTAAAACTGTTAAAATTAGTCATGAAAGAACGGGAAGGCTGGAATGAAGTAGTGCGTTCCGGGGCAATTTCAGGACTGAGTAAACTCAAAACCTCAGAAGATGCCTTAAACTTGATTTTAAAGTATACCGCCCCCGGTATTCCCCAGGCATTGCGGTTAACTTCGATTCGGGCTTTAGGGAGTATTTCCACTGGTCAAACCCCCACCAATACCGAACGCATTGTACAACGGTTAGAAGAATTATCAAATGAGGCTTTTTTCCTGACACAAGTGGCGGTTGTCGGCTCCCTAGAACAGATGGAAACCCCGAAAGCCATGGATGAGCTGCAATCTTTAGCAGACCAAACCCTAGATGGACGAGTTCGCCGTCGAGCGGAAGAAGCGATTCAGACTGTTCAGGGAAAAATTGGTTCAGAACCAGCGTTGAAAAAACTGCGGGAGGAACTCGACAAAATTAAAAAGGAAAATCAAGAACTGCGGAGTCGTCTGGAAACTTTAGAGGCAAAAAGTAAATCCAGCAAGCAATAAAACTTGGTTTCCTGATCCCGATAAATTTCTCTCCCTCTAAGGGTAGAGACGTTATGTAGAAGTTATCTTCACCGTATTGAAGAATAATTCAACCTAACGACGTCAAAAACTTAACGTGATTTAACGTTTGATTCAGTACCAAAAGGGAAGATTTAAGTTAACTTACAGTAAAGAACAATCAAACAGGTTCGATACTTGTACTCAACCCCCAACTTGATGAATTCCCAGTCGATGATTCACCCGTGATCAAATTTACTTTTTGATAAACCGTGCAATTTTTGTCAAAGAGGCTACAATCGAAAAGGTCTTGGCGTCATCCAATGATCACCTGTGAATATTTGTCTTCACCATGTTAGGACTGAAGTGAGTGATTGTAACTCACTCAGTAACTCGGTGGGCAAATGTTTAAACTTGAATCGGTGTGTCACTGGTTCAAGAGTCTATTAATAGACATCTCTATTCTGTGATTAATTTTTACTAATTGAGGAGCATGAGGAACGCGGCATGACCCACAGTAACAACGGACTCGCAACCACAATTCAGCCTGAGAAAGAAACATTACCGTTTTCTGTCCCTGCTAACAAAACCCCCCGGGATTTGGATGATATTGAACCAGATGAAGAAGATTTAATTGATGAAGAAATCTTAGGGGAAGTTATAGTGGAGGAAGATGACGAGAGCAAAGCTGCAAAAGGAGCTAAATCTCGGCGTCGAACTCAGACCAAGAAAAAGCACTATACAGAA
>DMPJ01000007.1 GCA_003456035.1 Planktothrix sp. UBA8402 | reverse complement strand
CAGCCTTATTGTTATCAAATCCATTAGTAGAAGATTGCTATCTACTAGCGCGTGAGGGCGAATTAATCGCTTATATCGTTTATTCACAGAATCGGTACCCAGAGCAGTTATCCTCTTTTCTACAGTCAAAATTATCAGACAATTTACTGCCTAATATTTATGTTGGCATTTCCTGTCTGCCCTTGACGGCTACAGGTCATGTAGATGAAATAGCTCTAAAAAATATAGAGATTACTGATTCTAGTTTAGCACAATATACCGAAAATAAACTAAAATATGAGCCAGAAATTGAGCAAGTTGCTGTGGTAGTCACATCCAAAACCGAAAAAAGTTCTCCTCTACATTTGTCGGAATTACTACCATTAAAAAAAAGGGAAACAGTTACAGAAAAAAATCAACAATTTGAAGAAAAGATCCATCAACTAAGTCAATCTTCTAGTTCCCAACTTGCTATTAGTCATGGAAAAGCCATTGATAGAGTCTGAATTACAAGCAAAAACCTTAGCAGAAGCACTATTAAAATCGGCTCAAGATTATCAAAATCAGGGAATTGTTTATATTAAATATAATGGTAATCAGGTTTTTCAAACCTACTTCCAATTATGGGATGAAGCCCAAAGAATTAACACCGGGTTAAAAAAACTTGGTTTGCAGATTCAAGATAAAGTTATTTTTCAGCTATCAGAAAATTGTGATATTATTCCCGCTTTTTGGGGATGTATTTTAGGGGGATTTATTCCTGTTATTATCTCAGTCCCACCAACCTACAAAGATTTTAATAATGAAATCAATAAGATTTGTCAGGTATGGGAGCTATTAGAAAAACCTCTAATTATTACCAATGAAGCCAGACAACAGGAAGTAAAAACTTTAGAAAAATGGCTGTCTAATCAAACCTTAAATGTTGGCTACACATTCCCCCCTGTAGAGACGTTGCNNTGCAACGTCTCTACAGGGGGGGCTATCCTTAAAAATCAGTTGTATTGAGCAATTAAAAACCCACGCTCCCGCTCAAACTTATCATATAAATCAACCCGATGATCTAGCTTTCTTTAACCTGACATCAGGTAGCACGGGAATCTCTAAATGTGTCGCATTAACCCATAAAAACCTTCTCTCTCGTGCTAGAGGAACTAACCTACTTTGTGAATATAATAACGAAGATATTGTCCTCAATTGGTTACCCTTTGACCATATTGGTAGTATTTCTGATTGGCATATTCGCTGTGTTGATTTAGGTTGCCAAATGATATATGTACAAACTGAATATATCTTGGGTCGTCCTCTTAATTGGTTAGATTTAATTAATCAATATCGTATTACCCATAGTTGGGCTCCTAATTTTGCCTATAATCTTATTAATGAAGCCCTCGAAAAAGAGCCATCCCAAACTTGGAATTTAGACTCTATTAAATTCTTTTTAGCTGCTGGAGAATCGGTTTCTAATCAAGCGGTAGGGGAGTTTATTGAGAAACTGCATCGGCACTATAATTTAAAAAAAACAGCCGTCCGTCCGGCTTTTGGTATGGCAGAAATGGGGTCAGGAATTACTTATTATCAACCAACAGATGAACAACCTTTATTATTTCATACTATTGATAAATCTTCTTTAAATCAATCCTTAAAACGAGTCCATTCTGAACATCCTAATGCCACAACTTTTACTGATTTAGGATTGCCAATTTCTGGTATTTCTATTANNTAGAATTGTCAATCAAGAAAATCATCTACTTCCCGAAAAAACGATTGGTCATCTACAGGTAAAAGGAGAATCGGTTTCACCAGGTTATTATAAAAACCCTAAAGCCAATCAAGAAGCCTTCTTAGAAGATGGCTGGTTTAAGACAGGAGATTTAGGATTTATTAGTCATGGGCATTTGATAATTACCGGAAGAAGTAAAGAAACTATTATTATTAACGGGGTGAATTATTACAGTCACGAAATTGAAACAGTCGTTGAAACAATAGAAGGAGTAGAAGCCTCTTATACCGCAGCTTGTGCTGTTAAAGAATTGGGAAATAATCAGGATCAATTAGGCATATTTTTTAGTACAGAAACCTTTGATAAAAATGATTTAGCTGATCTGCTTAAAAAGATTAGACAAAAAGTAATTAACAGTTTTGGAGTGAATCCAAAATATTCGATTCCCTTAAATAAAAGTGAAATTCCTAAAACTTCTATTGGTAAAATTCAGCGATCGCAGTTAATTAAACGGTTTGAAACAGGTGAATTTAAGCCAATTATTAAAGAAGTAGATATTATATTAGAAAATGCTAATACAATTCCAGATTGGTTTTATCGGAAAGTTTGGAAAGCCAAATATCCGGTTAATATTAAGTCAGCCTTCGGTGAAAATTACACCTTGATTTTCCTTGATAAGTTAGGTTTAGGAGAATTTTTAACTGAGCAACTCACAGCAAAAAACTTACCATACATAACGGTTTTATCGGCAGATAATTTTTCTAAATTAAGCAGCGATCGCTATACAATAAAACCTGGAGAAACGGAACACTATAGACTATTAATGGAGTCTTTAGCAGAGCAGAAAATCACTATTAGCAATGTTCTGCATCTCTTGACATATCAGGAATATGAAGGGGAAATTGCTAGTATAGAACAGCTAGAAAAGGCACAGGAGCAAGGAATTTATAGCTTACTATTTCTGGTTCAAGCCCTAGCTAAAATTCAGGATGTTGAAAAAACAGTTGAATTAATTTTTGTTTCAAGTTATAGTCAATTAGTTGATCCTAAAGATGATATTGCATATCAAAAATCTCCCGTTTTAGGAATTATCAAAACCCTAGCCCAAGAAAACCCTTGGTTAAACAGTCGTCATCTTGATTTACCTGTTAATAACTCTGAAGTAAATGGGGCTTATATTCTGCAAGAATTGTTAGTTTTATCAAGGGAAAGAGAAATCGCCTATCGCCGGGGAATCCGTTTGATAACGGGCTTAGAAAAAGTCAATTTATCCCAACAAACAAAACAAGAATTACCCTTTAAACCAGGAGGAATCTATTTAATTAGTGGGGGACTAGGAGGAATTGGAATAGAAGTTGCCCAATATTTACTAAAAAATTATCAAGCTCGTTTACTGTTAATAGGAAAAACCTCCTTACCTGAGAAAAGCAGATGGAATGAGTATCTCCAAAAAGAAGATAAGTATGCCTTAAAAATTAAAAATTTACAAGCATTAGAACAACTTGGGGGAGAAGTTATTTACCAAGCGGTAGATGTGGCTAATTTAACTCAGTTACAGCAAGCGGTAGAACAGGTGAAAGTGCAATGGCAAGGGGAACTAGATGGGGTAATTCATCTAGCAGGAATTTACCAAGAAAATTTACTTATAAACGAAACCAAANNATTTAGCAGAAACCCTTCGTCCCAAAGTATTAGGAACATGGATATTGCATCAACTACTCAAAGAAACCCAGGGAATTTTTATTAGCTTTTCCTCTTTAGCTAGTTTTTTTGGTGGTGCAACTATTGGAGGATATGCTGCTGCTAATAGTTTTTTAGAACATCTCAACGACTATCAGAAATCTCAGAATTTATTCCCCAGTTATTGTTATAGTTGGACAACTTGGCAAGAAACGGGTATAAGTAAAGGCTACCAGATGAAATATTTGACCCAAGCTCAAGGTTATTACGATATGACTGTACAGCAAGGATTAGATTCATTTTTAGCTGGATTATATCATAACCAAGAACAATTAATTATTGGTTTAGAAGGCAGTAATCCTAAAATTAGGCGTTTTACATCCCGCTCTGAAGGATTACAAAAATTAACCGCTTATTACACTTCTAAACATCCTGCTAAATCTATTAATTTAGTGGCTAATTTGCTCCTAAAAGATCGCTTTGGAACTCCCTATAATTGTGAATTGCGTCGGCGACAATCCCTACCCCTAAATGACAAAGGTGAAATAGATAGGGAACTATTACTTAATGAACTTCAGCGTCAAGAGAATAGGGAATGGATAGCGCCAAGAAATGAGGCGGAAAATAAAATGGCTCAAATTTGGCAAAACGTGCTAAATTTATCCAAAATAAGTATTAACGACAACTTTTTTGAACTAGGAGGACATTCTCTGCTTGCCAGTCAAGTAATATCTCGTTTGCGGGATATTTTCTCAGTTGAATTGTCATTGCAAAGTTTATTAGAATACCCAACAATTGCTAGTTTAACTCAAACCATTGAAGTGCTTAATGTAGTCCGAAATAATCAAATCTCGATTACAGAAACACAAGAAGATTACGAACAAGGAGAATTATGAAAACTGCTCTAAGAAAAGACTCAATTATATTCTATTTTTTTGTAATTGATAATCTTCTACCGTCATCAGTTTCCAATCTGAATCCTGAGAAAGTTCTAGAACCGATTGATGATATTGAAATAAACTTTCTCGATGCCCAACGCTAATAAAGGTTGTTTTGCTGTTTTCTAGCTGTTGATATAAATTATCTTCATTGTTAATGTCAAGCGCACTGGTCGCCTCATCCAAAATAATAAAATGGGGATGACTGACTAATATTCGTGCAAACGCTAAACGTTGTTGTTCACCGAGGGATAAAATATTTTCCCAATTAACTTCCTCATCAAAGCTACCAACCCTGGTTAATACATCTCCCAGATTAACTTTTTTTAAGACTTTTTCCAGTTCTTCCGTACTAACTTCACGATTAAGATTTGGGTAAACTAATTGCTCTCGTAAAGTGCCGAGAATAATATAGGGACGTTGAGGCAGAAAGAGAATATCGTCGGGTTGGGGTCGAATCACCGTTCCTGTTCCTGCACTCCATAAACCCGCGATCGCCCGTAATAAAGAACTTTTGCCCCGACCACTGGGGCCAATAATTAAAAGTCCCTTTTTGGGTTCTACTTCAAGGTTCAAATCTTTAACAATAACTTTTTGATAATTAGGGGTTTCCAGGGTGACATTTTTAAAGCTAATCCGGTTTTCTTCCCGAGTTTTAATGACACTTTTATCTTCAGATTGTTGGCTAACCAGTTCCAAACCTTCTGTCAAGGAAACGAGGCGATCGATATAATTAGAAACTTTTCCTGATTCAGCAAATTCCTTGATTAAAGTGGCCAAAGCATCGGCAAAGTAAATTGAAAGAAAACTTGCTTGACTAACTTTCCCAAAATCAATTTCACCTTGAATATATAAAGGTGCAACAATTAAATAGGGAAAAATTTGAATCATGGCTTCATAGGCGCGCTCAAAAAATTCCTTATTTCTTTCCCAATTAATTTTTTGTAAGCTATTTTTAAGGATTAAGCGAAACTTATTCTTAATCCTGTTTAATTCTTCTTTTTCACCTCTAAAAAAAGCAATAGATTCGGCATGATTACGAATATGGGTAACAGCATAACTATAATTGGCTTCTAATTCCAGTTCTTCTTCGGTAATTTTATTTAATTCTTGACTTAAATAAAGCGCGATCAGATTACCAATAACTGTATAAATAATTAAAATAATGCCTACGGACATAGAAATTTGCCAAAGAATCACTGAAAAGACTATCATCTCTAATATTCTTTGGAAGGAAGTTGCAAAAAAACTGAGGGTTGTTCTGGCAATTGGTTCGATTTCTTGACTAAGACGTTGATCAGGATTGTCAACTATTGGATTAAAATTAATTTTATAATAGGCGCGATCGCTAAAATATTTTTGAAAACTATAATCATTCAGCCATTCATACCAATTTAAGGCAATTTTCTTTCTGACAAATTTGGATAATCCTGTTAAGAGGGTAATCGTTAACAGTGAACCCCCATAGATGGAGAGACTCATTCTAAAATCAGCCATATTTTTAGCTTGAATGGCATCAAGTAACTCCCTAAGTACAAAACTATTAAATGATGTAAATCCTACTAAACCGATGATTAGCAAGAGTAAAAAAAATAACATTACCCAACTTTTAATTACTTCAGAAAAAACTCTACCATTGCTTTCTGTCGGATACCAATAGGGTTGAAGGATTGCTTTGAGGGAGTCGAGAAATTGACGAGTATTTTCCTCAGAAGGGTTGACTGAGTTTTGAGAAACAGAGGGAGATTGCATAGAAAGAAATAGGTTGTTGATTGATTAGGTTCTTTTGTAGGGGTGTTGGCGAATTCTGCACGGCAGCGCATAGCATTTCGGCAAATGGCAAATAAGTTATCAGTTAGAGGTCAAGATTTACTACGAAAATGCTTCACTCCCAAGGTAAACTTTTAAGAGGTTGTTGGGGATTGTCCACAATGTTTTGGAGCAAAATCTCAAAATAGCACGCCATCTGTTGAATTGTTTTTGCTGCAAATAAATCTGTAGCATAGACCCAGCCACACTGTAATTGCTCATTTTTTTCAGACATATCCAGAATCAGATCAAATTTGGCAAAACAATAATTACGCTCTAAAGATTTAACCTGAACCCCCGATAAACAAACTCCATCTTCTACTCCTTTAATGTTTTGCAAAACAAACATTATTTGGAAAAGCGGATTATAACTCAGACTCTGCGACCGTTGCAATAATTCAACAATGTACTCAAAAGGAACATCTTGAGCAGCGTAAGCATTTAAACAAGTTTGTCGTGTCCGTTGAAGTAATTGCTCAAAGTTTTCCTCTGGGTTAATTTGGCTTCGCAGAACTAAAGTGTTAATAAAAAAGCCCATTAAACCCTCAATTTGACTATGGTTGCGATTGGCAATGGGAGAACCGATACAAAGATCATTTTGCCCACTATAACGAGAAAGCAAAAAGCTAAAAGCCGCTAATAAAACCATAAATAAACAAGCCCCTTGTTCTTGACTCAGGGTGTTTAATTTTTTCGTTAATTCAATGCTGAAGCTATGATCATAATAATCTCCCTGGTAACTTTGTTTGACAGGTCTAGGATAATCCGTCGGTAAAGTTGATAGAAGTGGGGCATTTTTTAGCTGGTTTTTCCAATAATTGATCTGAGGTTGTAGCGTTTCTCCTTTGAGGCGATTGCGTTGCCAAGCAGCAAAATCACTATATTGAATAGGTAAGGGGGAAAAAACGGGTTTTTCACCAAGGGAAAAAGCACGATAAGCCTCCCGTAATTCTCGCATAAATATCCCCATTGACCAGCCATCACTACAAATATGGTGCATATTAATCAGCAAGATAAATTTGTTGGCTTGTAATAGTAACAACTTTGCTTTAAATAGAGGGCCAGTTTCTAAGTTAAAGGGTTCTTGACCATGAGCATCAATTAATTGCTGGGCTGTTATAGACTGATTTTCTGGTTCTAAATGTCGTAAGTCCTCTTGGCTTAAAATAGTAAAATCTTCTATTGTGTGAATGCCGATTTGAGGTTGACCTGCAATCTTCGGAAAATACATTCGTAAACTACTATGACGATCAACAATAGCCGTTAAACTTTGAGCCAGAGCCTCAATATGTAAATCCCCCTCTATTTGCAAAGCTAGTGGCATATTATAGGTGGGTAAATCACCTTCCCATTGGGCTAATGTCCACAGTTGTTGTTGGGCAAAAGAAAGGGGTTTTGGGCTATGCTCTGGCAAAGTAGGAATTGTTTCTAAGAAGATGGTTTCTGAAGTTTTAGCTGCGTTTAAAAAGCTGATTATCTCTGCTTTACGCGCTTTAATAGTTGCGGTTAATTCCGCCGGTAATGTGTTTTTTGTTGTGCGTAGGCGAAGTTTTTCTCCATCAACCGAAATTCGACAACCGAGTTCTCGCAATTGACTGATTAAATCTATAATTTGGGAAGAATTTTTCATAGTTCAATTTCCTCTTCATCGGCATTTAAAGGTTGAAAATCGGCGGAATTATTGT
>DMPJ01000107.1 GCA_003456035.1 Planktothrix sp. UBA8402 | reverse complement strand
TTGAACTTCCAGACTGGGATTGATTTTGGGCTTTGGTGAGTAAATCAACCGTATCTCCTAAAGCCATAGTTAAACTATTACGAGTTTCCAGATGGGCAGTTTTTTCGGTGTCCAAGGCTTCAACAAGTTGATGAATTTGTTCACGAGAGCGATCGCGTTCTAACATCACCTCAATTAATTNNCATCCAAAGTTTTTAACTGATCAATTTCTTGGCGAACTGCGACCCGCACCTGTAACTCATTGGGAAGTGGAGACAGACGTTGCCATCTTTCTAACTCCCCCCGCAGTTCTCCCACTTGTTCTAAATAGCGCCCGGCTTCTTGACGTCGTTGTTGGGCTTCAGTATTATAGCGTTGTCGCCATTGGTCAGAACTTTCGATCGCCGCATTCAGATCCCGTTGGGTTTGTGCCAACTGTTGTTTCAAGCGTTTAATTTCATCTAGCCACTGCCGAACATCCTGGGTCATAGAACTGGGGAAAATAAAAAAATCGGGCAATTATTGATTCTACGATTTTAACTAATATTGGTAAAATCTGTTAAATCTGATCGAGATCCTGTTCTGATTAATCAGATGATCTTCTCCTCAAAGAAGCCTCAATTATTGAATAGGTTGTAAAGCTAACTTAAAGTTGTATACTACCATAATATCTTGAAAAAAATTGATCTGCAATAGCCGAAATCCTTTTTTTTAGGGAATTGGGTTATGTATCGTTTAATTCCTATTGGATCACCCTGATGAATATTCTGATCATCTCCTCTACTTTCCCCTATCCACCCAGTCGAGGAGGAACGGAAATTAGAACGTTTAATTTGCTCAAATATCTGCATTCTCGCCATCATGTTACTCTGGTCACACAAAGACATTCGGGGGTTAGTGATCAGGATGTGTCAGAATTGCGTCAATGGGTGAGTCAACTTTTGGTTTTTCCCTACCCTCCCGAACCGAGTTCTGGGGCTATTGCTAAGGTTGGCCGTTTTGTCAATTCCTTAGTAAAAAGCACCCCTCCGAATGTGCTTTATCGTTATTCAAAAGAAATGCAAACTTGGATCGATCATGAAGTTGAACAGGGAAAATTTGATGTAATTACTTGCGAACATAGTGTTAATGAAGTTTATATTCGATCGTCCTATTTAAAGCAAGTTCATACCGTTGTTAATATTCATAGTTCTGTGGTTGGTTGGACTCGTAACCATTTAGAAATGGGTGCTTCTCCCCATCCCCAACGCGATCACATTTATTTACAATTACTCTTAGAACGTTATGAAAAACGTTATGCGGCTAAATTTCATGATTTAGTTGTCACTACCGAAGATGACGAAAAACAGTTTCGCCAATTTCAACCCCAGGGTGATATTCATGTTGTCGCTAATGGGGTTGATTTAGAATTATTTCCGATGCGATCTTTTGATCCTAATAATCATAACTTAGTATTTGTGGGTGCGATGGACGCCTCTCATAATATCGACGCGGCTAGATTTTTCAGCCAAGAGGTTTTACCCGTCCTGCAAAATTCCTATCCTGATACTACATTTACCATTATCGGAGCGCGACCCGTACCAGAGGTTCTACAATTAGCTAATCATCCGGGTGTGATTGTGACTGGAGGAGTACCGAGGGTGGTTGATTATTTACATCAGNNAGGGGACAGTCTGTGTCACCCCCTTACGCAGTGGCTACGGGATTAAAAATAAAACCCTAGAAGCCATGGCCGCCGGGGTGCCAGTGGTGGCCAGCGATCGCGGTTTAGAGGGATTGGCTGTGGATGGGCCAAATGATCCCCATCGCGCCCTCCGTGCTAACTCTGTTTCAGAATATGTAGAAGCCATTAGCCGACTATTTGAACATAGCCATCTTAGGGAACAATTGTCACAAAATGGGAGATTATTAATTGAAACTGAATATACTTGGGAACGAGCAGGTGAACTTTATGAACAAGTCTTGCTGCGCCGTTAGCCTAATCCCATCCTAATCTGAATCCATGATCAATCCTTTAGAGACAGGTCATCAACCCTCTCCTCGAAAAAAGAGTCAACCCCAAAAACCTCAGCCCCAAACGGCTAAAACCCCCACCAAATCAGGGCAACAGCGTCGTCCAACTCGACGTCCCCAAACGGCTGTTTTACCTGCGGGAAAAAAATCATCACCCCAAACCTCGAAACCTAAACCGTCCAAACCCATTAGCAGGTTATGGAAAAAATGGATAGCCGATGGAGTTGCCTTTACATTACTATTAGGAGGAACAGGATTAATTGGAGGCTGTGCCTGGTTTAGTTATCAACTAATTGTTAATCCTGATATTGGAGTTTGGTTAAATCAATTTTTACCTAATTGGACACAAATTTCCCTACAACGTCGAGACTCTATCCTAACTTTAGATGAGATTAATCAAGCCCTCAAAACTGAAGGATTAATTGTAGGAAAATCCCTGACTTTACCGACAGTTGATTCTCGTTCAAAAAATGTTAACGATCAAAAATCTACCTTGCCTTTAAACTCTTTATTAGTAAATTCAAACGCAATTGTTCAACAGTCAAATGATTTATTAATTCCGATTTTAAAAACCCGGAAATCTAGTCTTGCCCATCCCTGTGAAGGCGGATGTCAAGAAATTGTGCAGTTGCGGGTTTATGAAGCAGTTCAAACCCCCTATCAACGGCAGGGTAGCACAGAATATTATCGGTTAATTCAGCAACTCAATACTAAAGGGCCAGCCGAATCTTTTGTAATTGCATCGTTAATTGGAACCGAATCTAATCAACAGGGTTCTAATAAGCCATTACCCTTAACTCGACTAACACAATTTAAAGGAAAAATTCCTCAACAGGGTGTTTGGTTTAATCTGAATAGTGAGCGTGTAGTGGGAGAAAAAACCGTTCCTTATGGACAGATTATTCATTACAATCCCAGTCAGAATTATTTGAGTATGATGTTAGAATGGAAAAGTGCCGCCGGACAACAACCAATCTGGCAGGAAGTCACCGGAGGCAAAGATCCAGAATTATTAATTGAACAAACTATTGGGTTAGAGCCTCAATTTAGTATTTATCAAGTACAACCATTAAAATTTATTCCTAACCCGATTCAATTAACAGCTATTTCTTTAGATGAAACCTTTTTAGATAATTATAATTATAGACAGGCTTTAAGATTGGCGCGTAGTGGTTTATGGTCGCCAGCATTGGATTTAATCAAACCCTTGAAAAAAAATATAGTCTCTGGAAATATTGCTAATTTGAGATGGTCAACTGTCGTTCAAGCCCAGTTAGATTTAATTGAATTTCATGCTAAAATTACCAAAGCTCAAGCTATTGCAGCTTGGGCAAGTCCGAGTCAACAGGTATTAGCCAGTTTAATTGATGGCCGATGGACTGAGGCGTTAGAGGTGTTAAAAAATAGTCCTGGAAATCAACAAGAAATTGCCAATTTATTAAGATCAAATGGAGGAAGAATTAAAAATCGTCTCAACGCCGCGTTATTAGAAAATCCCGAACAATTGGAATTAAAAACCTGGGGAACTTTAATTATTGCGGCGGAAAATGGCAGAAATCGGGCAATTAATTGGTTAGATGAACAACCAAAAACAGACCAGAAAGACCGCCAGGAAATCCTAGAATTATTATTAAAATCCATAGAATAAATCATCCCGTAGGGTGTGTAAGCGCAGCGNNTAACTTATTTATTTGATCAATGATTCTACCCTCAACTTCAAACAGCGTTAAAATTTATGGGAGAGCCAATTTTACCCCCATCTAAATTAGATTTTTGGGAAAACCAACGAAAGAAAATAGGATTTTATTTAGAAGATATTAGCACTCCCATCGGGAAAACCGTTAATTTAACCTTAACCGGATTAATATTAATATCATTAACCAGTTTTATTGCCCAAACCTATCCAATTTCTCCCTTAGTTCATTCTCGTTTAGAATCCTTAGATTTTATTATATTAATTTGTTTTACAATTGAATATTTAGTTAGATTTTGGGTAGCTGATAATAAAAAAGAATTTATATTNNAATCCTTTATCAATTATTGATTTATTTATTATAATACAAGGTTATTTGAGATTTTTAAATATTAGTTATTTAAGAATATTTCGTTGGTTTAGAATCCTGCGATTAATTAGATTTATTGATGTTAAAAT
>DMPJ01000538.1 GCA_003456035.1 Planktothrix sp. UBA8402 | reverse complement strand
CATAAGCACCACTATCAATAATTGAGGTTCCATTTTGATCGCCATCAACAGGACGAGGTTGATTTTTTTGATCCGTTATTAATGAATTATTAGCCCCTGTATCAATAGCAGGACTACCAATTAATAAAGGATAAATATAAGTTCCATTGACATTTTCTAGGGTTCCCAATTTGGGATCAACTTTCAGAATATTAGTGGTAGCACTATAATCATTTCCGCTTTTATTTGGATTTCCTGGCCATTGAATATTCCCACCCAAATCCGTGAAACTTCGGTTAGTATGCTGCTGAATATTCCAAGAATTTCCTCCATTATTGGCTGTATTATTGTAGAAAATTGTATTTTGAACTGTAACAGCAGCACCTGATGATGCAGAAATTCCACCCCCGACCCATCCCGCATAATTATCAGCAATGGTTGTATTAATAATATTAGTCGGGCCATAAACAGCCATCGCTCCGCCATTCCCTTGAACCGTGGTGGCTTCGGCTCGATTTCCTGAGAAGGTACTATTAGTAATAGTTGTGGGAGCATCCATCGTCCAAATTCCCCCACCTTGATTAGCTGCGGTATTATTAACAAAAGCTGTATTGCTAATAGTAAATCCTTGATTTAATCCATTACTCATTTGAACAACAGCGCCACCATTACCATCACTTCCTCCATTGGGAAGGGGTAAAATTTGGTTATTTTTAAAAACATTAGATTCAAAAATAACGTTATCTTGGGTTCCGGTAAATAGGTAAGCAGCGCCTCCTTCTCCTCGACCCATATTCCCTTCAAAATTGCTATTAACAATCCGAATTGTTCCTGATGGTTCATTAGTGCTACTGGCGCGATCAGTATAAACAGCACCTCCAAATCCTCTTAAAAATGGGTTTGATTTTCCAGTAGCATAGACACCAGCAGTGGTTTTATTGTTTAAAAAAGTAGAGTTTTCAATGGTTAGTTTTCCATTTAAACTGTTAATTGCTCCGCCATTAATTCCTTCATTATCAATAAATTGACTATTGGTAACAGCAATATTCTTTGGCCCCCAAAAAGCGATCGCTCCGGCTCCCCGTTCGTCATTAGCTGCGATCGCTTTATTGCGATTAAATTGACTATTATTAACGGTTAAATTACCTTCAAAAGCACTAAAAATTGCTCCCCCACCTTGATCAGCTACATTATCATTAAATTTAATATTATCAATCGTTAAAATGCCTTGATGGGTAGTAAAAATTCCGCCTCCTCGTTCGGGGGTATAGCCATTATTAATAGTCAGATTTTTGAGATTTAAAGCCGTTGGCGTAACCGATGTTGAATTGAGATAAAAAAGTCTAAATTGATTATTTCCATTAATAATTAGGTTGAGATTATCAATTCCATCAATGGTTAAATTTTTACCGACGGGAATATCTAATTGTCCTGTGGTTAGGGTGATAGTGTTTCCTCCGATCAAATTGGGGCTAAATTTAATCGTGTCAGTGGAATTAGCTTTAGCGATCGCATCTCGTAATGATCCCAACCCGGAATCTTGATTATTAATTACCAATAGTTCAGCCATGTTTAATTTTCCTTAGTTCAACAGAAATTAATCTTTTAAGTCTTGTTAACTTCTTCTGTATAACCTGAAAGGATCAGGAAAAACTTTGATTAAACTAGAGAGAGAGGACTCACAGGATCAATGTAGACTACGCCAATCTTTTTACCTTGTGTCCATCCTCCTATCCAGTGTTTATTTGGTTCTACCGTGTTTAATTTTTAACAAAATCTAAAATATATTCTGCTGTGACTTGGGGTTGTTCCAAATGGGGAACATGACCAGAATTTTTTACCCAAACTAATTGAGAATGGGAAATTTCTTTCTCAAATTTATACGCATCTTTGGTTCCTAATATTTTATCATGATCTCCCCATAAAATCAAGGTTTGTTGTTGAATATTATTCAATTGCTTACCAAATTTTCCATATCCTCCAGTTTTACTAAACCTAATTAACCCTTGATTCCAACCCGTCGCTTCTAAATGTAAGGCGGCACAAATTTGAGCATCTACGGAGGCAAAAGTTTTATCAAAATAAGCACTTTCACTAATAGCTTGACGGACTTTAGGATTCCTTAAAAATTCCGTAGCTAAATAATCAAAGGGCGGTAATAAAAATTTGCCCATTACTGGCCCTGGTTTCATTCCAGCACTGTCTAATAATACAATAGATTGCACCGCTTCAGGATATAATAAGGCAAAATCCAAGGCAACTGCACCTCCCATTGATGCCCCAACCAAAATAATAGGTTGATTAATTAAAGTTTTCCAAAAAGAATATAAATGAGTGGCGATCTCCGAGCGATTTAACTTGAATTCTGTTCCTCTTTCTGTAAATCCAAACCCTAAAATATCCAGGGCAAAAGTTTCATTTTTTGAGGCTAATAATGGTAATAATCGTCTATATTCAAAGACAGAACTATCAAATCCATGAATTAATAAAATCGGGGTTCCGCCTTGACCTTGACGAATATAAGTTGTTTGAATCGGTTGCTCTCGTAATGGGGTAGAAATTGGTTCAGATTTGAGATTTTGAGCCAAGGCGATAGAAGTTGCTTCGGTTAACTTCTGCACAGATTTAGGGAGAAAACTCGGAAACATATTTTCAGTCATCAGTCATCAGTCATCNNNCGTAATTCGTAATTCATAATTCCCCATTGTGAGTTTGTCGAGTTCACAAAACATGGCTTGTATGATTTAATTTAGGAAATTGCAGAGACTTCATTAATTAACAATAGCAATTTTTCCGCGCAGCAGTGACCGTAACACGCGGTCAATACACATCCGTTCTTCTTCGGGTAAGGATTCGTCTAAAATCGCGGCCATTAATCCGTAGCGGTCGGCTTTAGTTAAACAATGGCTATCGGATATGGCAGCAACCATTTCTGTAATCGCACCGGGCAGAAGATTAACGTAGGGCATCATGGCAAGACCTTGAACTCGACACCTTTATAATCTCGCATTTACGCGGTTTGATGGGTGATTGATTTACGTCTAGTTAGGTGATTTCTCCGTAGATATTATGTGACTGATATCACCATAAGCAATTAAGCACCTAATATAATGATTACTTATGCACCGAATGAACACAACAATGGAATGTTTAAAAAATGCTGTTATAATCAATTCAATACCCGAACTTAAGCCAACACCCATTTGAGCAATCAACTGATGGTAACACTCAAAACTCAACTCACCCTAGACGAATTTCTCACCCTTACCGAAACTGACTTAAACTATGAATTGATTAATGGAGAAGCAATTTCTAAAATGGCCCCTAAACGTTTTCATTCCCGACTGACTGGAACTCTATATACCCTGTTAACCCAATGGTGTCAAAATCGAGGAGAAATTGGCATAGAATGGGCTGTTATTCTGAAAAAAAATAATCGAGATTGGGTTCCTATCCCTGACTTACTGTATATTTCCTATAGTCGTCTTCCCCTAGAACGATTTATTGATGAAGCTTGCCCCATTCCCCCGGAATTAGTGATAGAAATTATCTCGCCGGATCAAACCTTTGGCCAAATGAGTGAAAAAGCGATTGATTATCTCAATGCTGGGGTATTGAGGGTTTGGGTTGTTGACCCTAAAGCTAAAACTATTACTATTTTTTATCCCGATGCACCCCCTCAAACAAAACGAGATGAGACAATTTTAACCGATAACTTATTAGAAGGATTGCAACTCACACCTCTGCAAGTTTTTCAACAAGCTGGGATTGTTTGAAATTATTAATTTAGTTGGGATGTTGATTATTCACCCATTTGAACCATTGAAATAGCGATCGCCATCCCTTCAATTTGTTTAACCCTGGTGCTGAAATAGAAACTAAACTTTCCAGGGAAATTAACGCCGCATATTGCAACCCTAAAAAGCTATCAACAGCCGCATAGGGCCCACCAAGGGTAATCGCACCTGTAGCATAAATCCGACCGCTTAAAGCCTGATTAGTTATATTGGAATTCCGCATTTCCACCAGTTCAAAATCATTCGCCACACTCAATCTTCCTAAAGCATTTAAGGGCAAATTATAATGAACAACTAAATCTTTTAATAAGGGATTTGTATTGACTTTTGCCTCTAACCCGGTGGCATCAATAATGAAATCCGCTTCTAACTGAAGGTTAGCATTTAACCCATGTTCTCGAATCGTGGTTAAGGTGCGACCTACAGACGTCGGTTCCACCCGTTCAACGGTTCCAAAAGTAATCCGATACCACCCTTGGCGCAGTCCTTGATTAATAATATTTCGCCAGTCTTTTCGGTTAGCAGTTGTGGTTCCTCCCCACTGTTCTAATAGTTGTAATCTTTCTTGAGGGTTAGCAGTTTCTAATTGTTGGCGTAAGTCGCCTCCCCAACAAGATTTAGGCCAGTTAAAAGGTTGAAATTCAAAATGATTTTCAATAGTTCTTTTTGCCTGTTGAAATTGATTTCCTTGAGCTTTGGGCGATCGCATTAAATGTAAAATTTGGATCTGAGAATTTTTAGATCTAGCTTCATAAAGACGCTGTAAAATTCGAGAAGCAACAATCCCCCGACCTCGGATAATTACTGTTCCCCCAGATTGTTCTAAATAATCATAAATATGTTGATGATGTTCATAGGCATTCACAACGGATTTAAAATCTTGGGTTTGTTCTCGATAAGTTTGTAAATCAGGGAGAGATTGAATTGCTGGATAACCTGTCGCTAAATGAACATATCGGGCGATAATAAAACCATGATCTCGACGATTTTCTGTAGAACGGGAATAGGCGATAACATAACGTCCATCGGTAGTTTTTCTAATATTTTTTACCCGTCCATAGCGATATATTTTTGACCAATCAATTCGATTTGCTTCTCGATCAATGGCATCAAAAACATGACCAGAACGGGGGGTATAGGTTTCGGCAAAAGTTGGTTCAGAAAACACTTGCCAGAGTAAATTTAAAGCGGTTAAAAATTTGCCTTTTCGCCATTCTGTATAGGATTCTCGTAGGGCATAACTCGGCCATCCCCAAATATTATCGGGACAGGAATCGGAGTTAGAACGTAATCTTTCCTGGGGAGGAATTTGGGAATTTAAACATAATCTTTGATAACGATTATAGGGTTTATTTTCCATTCCTAACGCCATAATTTGATGGGATTTAACACCAGAAATTCTCAGGGAATCAACCCAAATAAAACTCCCTAATCCCGCCCCAATGGTGAGATAATCTATTTGCTCAATGGGTAATCCTGTAGCCTGTAACTGTGTTAAAGAAACTTGAACGGGATCGATCAAGGATTGGGGGGGAAAACTCTCTTGATTCGGTGAGGATATGGTGGGAGCAGAAACACCTGGATCGGGTAAATTCGTTTGAGAATTAAAGAAAATTTGAGATGATTTTTGATTAGAAACTGTAAAATTATTAGTAACAAAATAAATGCTAATATTATATTGACCAATTTGTAAAGTATCTCCCTCTTGAATACAACAACGGGTTTGAATAATTCCATTAACTAAAATACCATTTCGACTTCCCGTATCTGTGATCATTAAATTTCCCTGTTCCCTGGTAATTAACCCATGAAAACGGGAGACTCTTTCTCCAGTTAAAACAATCCGAGAAACCTTTTCTCCATTAACCGTAGAAGGCATTTGTTCAAAAACCCTTCCTAATGCAATGGGAAGTGTTAGAACCGGAGTTCGCCATTCTCCTGTTTCTAAATTTTGCCAACTTAATCGAATTTGCATCCGTTTTTTAGTCTTTAGTTTCTAGGTTTATCTATTGGGTGGATAAAACCACACTAACTGCTGCTGCTAACGACGTTCCACACCAAGGACAACCTACATTTAATTGTTGATAAGAGGAAACGCGATCGCATTTAGGACACTTTAAACCATATTGTACAGGATTTAGATTAACATTAGCTTTTGGGATTGATATTTGTGTTAGTTCATCGGGGGAAAATAATCTTGTTGGCGCTATTAAAAATTGTTCAAAAGCAACCGCAATTATTTCTAATTGCTGCTGTCCTAATTGTATATTATTACCTACATTTAAAATAACTTCACCCGTGATTAAACTTTGGTTATTAATTATCGGTGGGTTAGTTTCTCGCAAATTTCTGAGGTAGAAGTTATGATTAGCTTGATCAAAAAAAATTTCAATATGTAATCCCGATACCGTCGGATGGGATAAGACAATATCGCAGCGTGTTGGATCTCGTCCGACACGATAGGTTTGTTGATCATTTAAAGTTTGGGTGCGGGACTGACCTGCTTCTGTCCACTTTAGCGTCAGTTCGTTCATGAGTATTAATATTCAAACAGGACAATTTTATTTCGGTTAACTGAATGCTATTTTAGGTTATCCTTAACTTTCAATTCTATCCTAATTTTCACCAGTTAAATGGTTTTGTGGATACAAAATGATATAAAATTATCATAGTTAGACCTTGATTGTTTGGGATGGGGATAGGATGCGATCGCAGTTCACATCATCTAGTCTATCATATTAATCCATCTAATTATAACTTTTATTGATCATGAATAAACTATTAATTACAGGAGCAAGCGGTTTTTTAGGATGGCATCTTTGCCAGATTGCTCAAACTCAATGGCAAGTCTACGGCATCACTAATTCTAAAACTATTAATATCCCTAATATTCATCTTTTCAAGACAGATTTAACCGATATTCAAGCCCTCAAAAATCTGTTCCAAGAAATTAAACCGGACGCAGTTATTCATACGGCGGCTCAATCTCAACCCAACTTTTGTCAACAGTATCCTGAAATATCCTATCAAATTAATGTCATAGCTTCCCTAGAAATTGCTAACCTCTGTGCCGAGTTAGATATTCCCTGTGTTTTCACCTCAACAGACTTAGTATTTAATGGCTTAAATGCACCCTATAAAGAAAGCGATCCCGGATCACCTATTAGTTATTATGGAGAACAAAAAGTATTAGCTGAACAGGGAATGTTAGAACGATATCCCCAAACAACAATTTGTAGAATGCCCTTAATGTTTGGTGATGTTCCTGATCATGCAACCAGTTTTATTCAGCCTTTTATTCAAACCCTAAAAGCCGGAAAAGAGTTGAATTTATTTGTAGATGAATTTAGAACCCCTGTAAATGGAAGTACAGCAGCAAAGGGATTATTATTAGCATTAGAAACCACTCAAGGAATTCTCCATTTAGGGGGGAAAGAACGGATTTCCCGTTATGAATTTGGCTTACTCATGGCTGATATTTTAGATTTGCCCAAGCATTTAATTAAACCCTGTTATCAAGCGGATATTAAAATGTTAGCACCCCGTCCTCCTGATGTTTCTTTAGATAGTTCTAAAGCTTTTAATTTAGGCTATCAACCCCAATATATTCGGGAGGAATTACAGCAATTAATTCTGTTCGCTCATGTTAAAATCAGTTAAAATCCTAATTCGGTTTTTAATGATTCTAGGCTGATTGTTTCTCCAACTTCAGCCTCCTGAATACCTGCTTTTAAATTTACCATAAATTCTGAATCTGATAATATTTCAATCGTTTCTAGTAAAGATTCAAACTGTAATAATCCCAGAGCAATAATCACAGGTTTACCATCTTTAGTAATAATTGCTGGTTCAGTGGTTAGTTCATCTGGAAGCTGGGGAAGTTGCTCTTGTGCTTCACTAATCGTTAAGTATTTAGCCATAGTTGCTATTGGGTGCGAGTGAGTAATTCCTATTTTGACATAAAAATCAAGAAGCGATCGCATATATTTTAAAATTGATTACAATAAATCACCTAATTGTAGAGTTCTATGTTTTTCGGAGTCATTATCTTTTTTGGGAAAGAATTTAATTGTAATCTTATCCTTATCATCCAGGATAGTCCGAACGCTCAACAATCCTGATCTATTATCAGAGGTTAAAAATTTATATAAATCTTTAGATGTTTCATATAGCTCTTTAGATGGAGCCAGTAGCTTTGGGTCTACGTCACTGTTATTAAAATCAGATGCTATTAATTCATTTTCATTAAAAATAATAATGCCTTTAAATTCAATATGTATATTTACTCCTGAGTAGCCTTTCCTGTTTTGATGATTATTTAAACTCATTAACATATACATTCGATTCATACTGCATTGGATCTTTTGTACAATTTCTATTAAACTGTTTTCTTTAACATCTTTAACATCTTTATCATTTTTAGCATTTTCATTTATTCTACGAGGTTGTAGAGATGATTTCATTTCAATTAAGCAAACATTTAAGCAATAATCTCCTGTTTCATATTTTTGTGAAATTATTAATGCCATTTCTACTGTTTTTCCCTGAGTTGATATACCAGGAATAGGAATTTCTAAATTAACTCTCCAAATAGCTTCTATACTTGATTTTTTATCTTTAAAATCAAGTATACGAATAGATACGTTTTTTAATTTTGCTTTTTTACCTGTTTCAATAATCTCTATAGAATCATCATTTAAATCTACTTTTTCAATTAAACTTTGTCCTGCTAGAGCTTTTTGAAATTCAAATTTGAGTAACTTTTTCTTACTTTGGATGTCTTGCCGAATACTCAAAAATTGTTTCTTGTTACTCATACTTTTCTGATTCTTTGATATAAATATAATCTGTTAATATTTTACACGATTTTTCTACAGAATCTATCGCAGAATAAAAGTTTCTAAAGTATACTCCATAGTCGTCTGCTTCATAATCAATAATTTTTTTACCATTAAAAAAGTATACACCTACATCCTGCTGAGATATTGAAGTTTTGCTATCTACATACTCCAAGTTATTTTCGTCTATAATTTCATCAACATCCAGTTTGTATTTTTCTTTAAGAACATCTATAGAAATATAGTTACTAATTGCTTTAGCCATGATTGAACTGTGGGTCGTGATTAAGACTTTATTATTATTTTCAATGGCAAATTGAATCAGTAGCTTTAACAGTCTTACTTGATTTTCAGGATAGAGATTTTCTTCGGGTTCGTCTATCATTAAAAAATTATTTTCCTTCTCTACCCAATATTTTAAATATAAGTACAACAATGTTAATTGATTAACAGATGAAGATGCTAAATACATAGGCAAATCTAAATTATGATCTGTTAAACGAAAATAAAATTCAATAGGGGATAATCCTTCAACGGCTTTCATTACCACATCTCCTCCCATAATTTTTACTAATTCTTCTAATATATGTTGATAATCTTGAACTATTTCTATATTTGGGTCAAGAGAATAAGCTGCCTCAAGAGCCTGATTCATCGGTTCAGTATAAGATCTTTTAGATCTTTTAGGTAATTTAGATTTAATTAAATCTTTTATTGAATCTAAATTACTCGTATCTTTTTTATCAAAATTTTCAACACTTTTAATTAAATTAGTCAACTGTTTTCTTCGCTCTTCACTTTCTCTTCGTTCCATATCATAAACATATTTATAAATATATTTATAGAAAGTTGCATAGAAAGTGCGACTAGATGGCAAAAAGAAAGTTTTATGTTCATGCTTGAGTAGTAACTGAATGATAAACATAACAAAAATTGTTTTCAATTCTAACTTTATATCTTGATCAAATCGATTTTTTGGGACAATATCAAAAATTTCTGAAGGTAATTTTTTAGCTTCTATTGTTACTTCTAATGATTGGTGTTTTTTCTGAATTAAAATATATTCAAATTTTTCTGATTTTTGAGAGTTTATATTGATTCTAACTTCAACTTCATGTTTTTCAACTTCATCTATACTCGCATTAAATGATAGAGAAATATTTTTAGCCAATAAGGAATCATTTTCAATATTTAATATAGTAACAATTTCTTTTTCTAAAAAAATAGCATATTGGTCAAGAATATTATCAATTAAGCTTTGATTTATTACTATATCTCTATTTAATTCAATCTCAATATTTTCTAATTTTGCTTGTCTTGCAAATTGCTCATTTTTCTCGTAATTGAAAATAGCCCATAACACTTGTGATACATAAGTTTTTCCAGTATTATTATAACCAACGAAGACATAAAATCTTTTTGATAAATCAATGCTTTGATCGTTATTTTTAATTGGGCCGAAGTTTTTGATTAATAATTCCATAATAATATGCTCAATCTGAAAATAGTAGCCAGGAGTAGACGAGGTATGCCTAGCCAGAATTATATCTTACTTTAAACCTTTTGTGACAAATATCTTAACCTTGTTATTGAATAAGGTGGGCTATGCCCACCCTACGACTATTTCAACCCNNTAACTGCATTTTTGCACTCTCCAACGCTGCTTTTAACTTCGTTGCATCCCAACCGCCAGCTTGTGCTAAATTTGGTGTTAGGTTTTGTTAACAATATCTACCTAAAAACTTAAATTTTAGCACCCGCTACTAACTGAGCTACTAATGGTTGATCTGTTGATAACTGACTCACAGCTAATACAGAAAACCCTAATAAATTTCCTTCTTCATCCACTCGTTCCATAATCGCATCATTATCGGTTTCTCGCATATAACCCGGTTGATCCGAAAATAAAACTTCTAAAAAATCGCCTTCTTGATCAAAATAAACTTTTACAGTTGAGGCCATAGTTGCTCTCCTTTCTAAATCTCAAAATATAAAAAGCCCCTCTCCTAAACGGGGAGGGGTTAACTTAACTTATTTCAACCCTTCAATTAACTGCATTTTTGCACTCTCTAACGCTGCTTTTAATTGCGTTGCATCCCGACCGCCAGCTTGGGCTTAATTCGGACGTCCGCCACCTCCACCGCCGCAAATTTTGGCAATACCGCCAATAAATTTACCCGCTTGTAAGCCTTTATTATTAACAGTTTTACTAAACGCTGCCACAAAATTAACCTTACCATCGGTTGTTGCTGAACCCAAGACAACGGCACTTTCTCCTAACTTTTGTTGTAGCCTTTCTGCGGCGGTTTTTAAGGATTCTGCATCGGCATCATGGAGTTCTGCTACAATTAGTTTAAACTCACCAATGGTTTCAGCAGTGGTTAATAATTGTTGGGAATTGGCGATCGCTAATTCCGCTTTAACGGCTTCTAATTGTTTCTGAGTAACTTTTAACTCCTGTTGTAAATTGGTAATGCGTTCGGGGAGTTCTTCGGGTTTAGCTTTAAAGCGATCGCCTAATTCCTTAACCACCGTATCCCGAACTTTCAAATACTCTAAAACCGCCTGTCCCGCTACCGCTTCTATGCGTCGAATTCCTGATGCAATTCCTGTTTCCGAAATAATCTTAAATAGACCAATTTCGGCGGTATTACTAACATGAATTCCCCCGCATAATTCCATCGAAACCCCCGAATAATCGACCACCCGCACAATATCAGAATATTTCTCTCCAAACATAGCAGTAGCACCTTTGGCTTTGGCGGCTTCTATTGCCATTTCCACAATAACGGCCGGATGTGCTTCCGTGATCCAACTATTCACTTGATCTTCAATTTGTTGCAATTCTTCAGAAGTTAACCCCCGGGGAGAATTAAAATCAAATCGTAAACGCTCAAAATCTACTAAAGAACCCGCTTGAGAAATAGAAGGATCTACTATTAATTTTAACGCTGATTGTAACAAATGGGTGGCAGTATGATTAGCTTGGGCACGACGACGACAGGCGCGATCAATTTGGGCGGTTAATGTCATTCCCGTGGTAACTATTCCCCGTTCAATGCGTCCGAAATGGATGAAAATATTAGATTCTTTTTTAACATCTTCGATCCGAATTACGGTATCACCATAACTTAAATAACCGCGATCGCCAATTTGTCCCCCAGACTCGGCATAGAAGGGAGTTTTATTCAAAATTATTTGAATTTCTGTTCCCGCTTCTGCTGTTTCTACGGGTTTTCCATTCACTAAAACCGCTTCAACTTTGACATCAGATGTTAATAAAGTATAGCCTAAAAATTCCGTTGGGTGAATATGTTCTGCTAATTGATCTAAACTTCCTTGGACGGTTAAATCAATAGTTTCATGGGCATCTTGAGAACGACGGCGCTGTTCTTCCATGGCCGTTTCAAACCCGGCAACATCAACAGTTAATCCATTTTCCTCGGCAATTTCTTGGGTTAATTCTAGGGGGAAACCGTAGGTGTCGTATAAGACAAAAGCATCTTGACCGGAAATTTGACCCCCCTTTAGTCCCCCCTTGGTAAGGGGGGA
>DMPJ01000207.1 GCA_003456035.1 Planktothrix sp. UBA8402 | reverse complement strand
ACAGTATTCGACCACTGTAGGGGTTAGTGAGGGTTTTTAACGTTCCTTGAAGAATGGGATTATTGCCTTTAGATTCACCCTATCCGCCGGGGTACTTTTGGAAGTCTTAGTAAGTGTTTGTATAGAAAGACCTTACCTTTTTATAGAAGTACATGAAAACTTCTACCTTTTCCCCTTGTTCTTTTGAACGCAGTGTAATCAAGTCAATTTCACTACTTAATTATTACGACGGTTCAAGCCGGATGTTCACTTGCGTTAATCATGGGCAATTGGCTAGGGAACTACTTAGATATTGACTTATATCCGTCCTCCCGTTATTCCCAGCTTCAGTGTTTTGATAATCAGTCTGGCACTGTGGGAATTGCCGAATCTCTCTGGTTTTGGCTCCCGTACTTTTAATGTTCGGGAAGCCGCACCATTGACTCCGAGATTAACCCTCCTTTGGGTTACATTTTCAAAGTTAAGATGGGCTTGACTGGATTTATTAGTGGATTTAACTCCATTTACCAATTGTCTGAACCTATCTTCCTGCTTACGTTTCGGGGTTTAAACCTAGACTTTGGCACCGAACGTCTCGCACTCATGTTTTAATTATACTGTGAACAGGGTTTTCTGAAAAACCCCCTCGCCAAAATTGCTCATTATTGGCATTTAGCTATCAAAATTACTAATATTGAGCCGAATTAGTCAGATTTTTGGCAACTGCATTTACCCCCCTACTTGGAATTATACTTTCGGGGGTAGAGGAGGTTTTTGTTGGGGTGAAACACTCAAATTTTGAACAAATGGCAATAAATCCGAGGGAAGCACCACAATAGTTGTGGTATTATTTTCTATCCCAATTTCCGAGAGCATTTGTAACCGTCTTAACTCCAAGGCGGCGGGATTTGCCATAATTAATTGAGAGGCTTCTGCTAACTTAATCGAGGCTTCTTGTTCGGCTTCCGCCTTAATTAAACGCGAACGTTTTTCTCGAAGTGCTTCTGCTACTTTTGCCATAGCTCGTTGCATAGAAGTAGGAATTTCCACATCTTTCATTTCCACTCTTTCAATCAAAACTCCCCAAGATTCAGTCATTTCATCCACAAGTTCTTGTATTTTCTGATTAATTTTATCTCGATTTTGTAAAACATCATCAAGACTACTTTGACCAATCACATTTCGTAGGGTAGTTAAGGCAGCTTGATAAACTGCTTTTTCATAACTTTCCACCTTAACAATTGCCTTAGAAGGATCAAGTAAACGGTAATAAAGAACTGCATTGACTCGAATAGTTACACTATCAGATGTAATCGTTTCTTGCGGTTCAATATCAACGGTTTTTGTTCTAATATCCACCTGAACTTTTTGATCAAATACTGGAATAATCCAATATAAACCCGGCCCTTTAACAGATTGAATGCGTCCTAATCTAAAAACAACTCCCCGTTGATATTCTCGATCTAATTTAAACCCTGAGATCGTTAAATAAGCCAGTAGAATAAAGAAAGAGCCAAAGACATAATTCATGGTTTTTTGATCTCCAATCTTAACTCCATTATAAATAGTGCCAGAAGTTAAGTCTAATTTCTTAATATTATTTAATAATTGTTTTAGGTTAATTTTTATGATATAATCATATCTCAATTTGGTATTTTTTTCTGAATCACAGATGAAAATTTTATGAATAATTTATCCTCTAAATTTTATTAATTGTTTATTATTGGTGATTTTTGATTATGTATGATAATGATATTAACATTCAAGAAAGAACAGAAAATTTTGCGATTCGGGTAATAAAGGCTTATGGCGAATTGAGTAAAAGAAATTTTGATGATGCCGGAAAAGTATTGGCCAAACAATTTTTAAGAAGTGGTACAAGTATTGGTGCAAATTGTGCTGAAGCCAAATATGCCCAATCAAGAAATGACTTTATTTCCAAATATTCCATTGCCCTAAAAGAAGCCTCAGAAACCCAATATTGGATTAAGATAATGATTAAATCTGATCTAGTTTCCCAACAAAGTTTTTCCAAAATGGAAGAAGAAATAATCAGAATCATCAAAATACTAACATCCATAATCAACAAACTAAAATCCAACTAAACCCATTACCCATTACCCATTACCCATTACCCATTACCCATCTTTAAGGTAAACCATACCAGCTTTGTAATGCTAATCTATGAACTTCTAACCAACTAACTTTATGCTGTTTAGCTAATTTTGCACAGTCTTCATATTCCGGTTGAACATTTGTAATCTTTTTACCTGAAAAACCAACCTTAACTCGGACAAGACCATATTGAGTTTCAACAGTTTGAATATCCCGTTTCAAAATACTCCGATTTTGCAGAATATTACGAATGCCTAATGTTGTAGTTTCTCGAAATAATATAGCCTCACAAACTTGACGGTGTTCGGGATGACAAATTACCGTTAATAATACCCCTAAACGTGATTTTTTCATGGTAATTGGTTGACTAAAAACATCAATAGCCCCCGCTTGAAATAACAATTCAAAAGTATAAGCAATCACTTGAGGACTTAAATCATCAATTTGGGTTTTTAGTACAGAAATTGTTTCTGAAACCGTTTGAATTTCCGTATTAACCGTTGAAAAAATATCAGAATCCAGAGATTGATGTTGTTCCCCAACCCATAGCCTTAAAATATTAGGAATAGGTAAATCCTGAGAACCTGCACCTAATCCAATAGTTTGAATAGATAAAGCCGGAGGTTCTCCAAAACCTTGAGCTAAAGTTACCGCAATTGCCGCCCCCGTTGGTGTCACCAATTCCCGTTCAATCCCATTACTATAAACCGGAACTTTCCCCATTTCAAATAACTTTAAAACCGCCGGAACTGGAACAGGTAATTGACCATGAGCCGCCCAAACTGTTCCCCCTCCAGTCGGTAATGTCGAACAGTAAAATAGTTCAATATTTAACCAATCTAAACCCAAACAAGTCCCAACAATATCGACAATTGCATCCGTCGCCCCAACTTCATGAAAATGCACTTCTTCAACGGTCATACCATGAACATTCGCTTCCGCTTCCGCTAACCTCCGAAAAATAGCCAGACTCCTAATTTCTACCTGTTGAGGTAATTTAGCTTGTAGAATAATTGCTTCAATTTGCGATAAATGACGGGTAGCAGTAGAATGATGATGATGTTCATGATCATGATGATCAGAGTTTTGTTGAGTTAAACTAACAGAAACTTTGGTTGCTAACTGTCCCTGACGACGCACAGGTTCCGCTTTTAACTCATATTCTGCCCCAATTCCCAATAAGTCTAACTTTTCTTTTAAATAATCAATTGGAACACCCGCATCAACTAATGCTCCCAAACACATATCGCCAGAAATTCCGGTCGGACATTGAAAATAACCAATCTTAGCCATAATTTGTCGTTAGTCTGCTAGTCTTGAAATGATTAAAGCAGGGAATGGGGAATAGGCAATGGGCGTAAAGGCGGGCAATAGGGAATGGGGAATAGGCAATAGGTTGAGATTTCCATTGCCTATTCCCTGCCTTTAATTTCCCTATTGCCAGCATTTCTGGATTTTCCATTGCCTATTCCCCATTCCCCGCTTTAATCATTTCCATTGCCCATTGCCCATTCCCTATTCCCCGTTTTAAAGGTTTTACTATGGCAATTCTATACGAGATTCATCCCCAAAATCCCCAAGAACGCATCCTGGAAAAAATCAAAGATGACCTCAAAGATGGGGCGGTGATGCTATATCCTACAGATACGGTCTATGCCATCGGTTGTGATTTAACCGTCAAGTCAGCCATTGAAAGAGTCCGACGCATCAAACAACTATCCAATGATAAACCCCTAACCTTCCTGTGTTCTTCCCTATCTAATATTACCGATTATGCCATTGTTAGTGACCCGGCTTACCGTTTAATTAAGCGATTAATTCCCGGGACATACACTTTTTTATTACCCGCGACTAAATTAGTTCCTAAATTAGTCATGTCTCCCAAACGCAAAACCACTGGTATTCGGGTTCCAAACCATCAAGGTTGTTTATCAATTCTTGAAACTTTAGGCAATCCAATCATTTCAACTTCTGCCCATATTACCACAGAAGAAGAAGGTCAAGCCCCGATTGCTTTACCTATAGAACATCAAGTTGATAAAGCAGAATTGTACGATAGTTTAAACAAGTTAGTCGATATTATTGTTGATGATACATCAGACCCAGGATATCACGTTTCAACCATTATTGATTTAACCACAGATCAACCTGTAATTATTAGGAAAGGTCAAGGCTGGGAAGAAGTAGAAAAATGGTTTGAATAATAAATCAATTACGAATTACGAATTACGAATTACGAATTATGAAATTTCTTGACCCATAATTCGTAATTCGCAATTTGTCAAAGGAGGATTTAGGTGATTTTTTATAAATTATAACGTTCTTCTAACCAAATTCTAACTTCTTGTTCCGTATCAAACCTAGCTTGATAACCACTAACCGGATCATAAGTATGCCAAATAATATTTCCCTCAGCGTCTTTTTTTTGCCAGATTTTAGGTTCGGTTTTTGATACTAAGGCATTAAAAAATATTGCCGTGATCTGTTTGAGGCTATTAAGAATATTTTGCCCAACACTAAAGCCTTTTGACTGATAACTGGGTAATGTTGGAAAGGATGTTTGCAGACTCGCCAATGATGAATTTCTTGTCATCTCGATCACCTCACTAAAAATTGCTGAATTCCTGTTTGGGAAAACTAATATTGTTCTATTCCTATTCTTACTGTTTTTATCCCACCCGTACAGATGCAGTTATGCTAAATTGTAACCATAACAGTTTTATTAATCTGAACTGTTATGAAGATTGCGATCGCTTGTTAATTATGATGGTGCGTGCGCGTTGCTTACACACCCTACAAACTACAAACCGATGAAAGTTAGACCTCTGGAAACTGAAAATGCTACAAACCTATATGAACAGGTAGCCCATCGCATTGAAGGCTTAATTGGCGAAGGAACTCTACAGGTGGGCGATCGCATTCCCTCCGTGCGAAAAATGCACGAACAGATGAACGTGAGTATTTCTACCGTGTTAGAAGCCTATCGTTTATTAGAAGACCGGGGATTAATTGCCGTGCGTCCCCAGTCCGGTTATTTTGTCCGTCCGCACCCGATCTCCCATCGAGAGGAACCCAACCCCTCAGCCCCGCCCTACAGGGCTCTAAACGTTGATACATCCCTCGCTGTTCGGATAAATAGAACCCTGCGAGAACCGAATATGATTAAACTCGGTGCAGCAGTGTCTGATCCCTCTTTATTTCCGATCGCCGCCTTAAACCGTCTACTCGGACAAACCTTGAGAAATAACCCGGAGCGCTGCCATTCCTATGATGTCCTACCAGGTGCTGAACCCCTGCGCCATGAAGTCGCCCGTCGGTTAATGGAAGCCGGATGTTCGATCACACCAGATNNCCACCGAAGCCCTGTATTTATCATTAAGGGCGATCACCAAACCAGGGGATACCATCGCCATTGAATCACCCTCTTATTATGGATTATTAGAAGTCATAGCTTCACTGAATTTACGCGCCTTAGAATTACCTACCCATCCCCGGGACGGACTCTGTTTAGATGCCTTAGAAACAGCTTTAAAAAAAGGCTCAATTGCGGCTTGTGCCTTAGTTTCTAATTTCAGTAATCCTTTAGGCACTTGTATGAGTGATTTACACAAAAAACAGTTAGTAACTGTCCTAGAAAAATATAATATTCCTTTAGTAGAAGATGATGTTTATGGGGATTTATGTTTTCAAGGAAACCGCCCGAAAGCAATTAAAGCTTTTGATCAAAAGGGATTAGTTTTATATTGTGCTTCTTGTAGTAAAACCCTATCCCCAGGTTTACGAGTAGGTTGGTTAGTGGCGGGACAATATCAAACTCAAGTCGAACAATTAAAACTATTTACCAATATGGCTACGGCGACCCTTAACCAGTTAGCGATCGCGGCTTTTTTATCTAATGGTGGTTATGAGCGACATTTGCGCCAATTAAGGCGAGCTTATTATGAACAAGTGATGCGAATGACTCAAGCAATTTGTGATTATTTCCCTCCAGAAACTAAGGTTTCTCGTCCTTCTGGGGGTCATGTATTATGGCTAGAATTACCTGCTGAATTTGACTCTTTAGAATTATATGAACACGCCTATCAGCACCAGATTAGCATTGCTCCAGGCTCAATGTTTTCTGCGACAGGAGCCTATAAAAATTGTTTTAGATTGAACTGTGGTTTACCTTGGTCAGAGCAACTAGATCAAGCCATGAAAACCTTGGGAAATTTAATTAAAAACATAAATAA
>DMPJ01000565.1:5674-5853 GCA_003456035.1 Planktothrix sp. UBA8402 | reverse complement strand
AGTCTCCGCTAAAACCTGCTATGCGAGAACGGTTTAATATTTCTCGCGCTTGTATCGCTCATCCTAGAATTGCAATTGGGTTTTGGATTGGGGTAATTATAGCCGGAATTTTGGCATTTAGTCATCTCAAATATGCCTTATTTCCAGAGGTGACATTTCCGGTGGTTGTTGTCAGTACC
>DMPJ01000565.1:0-5643 GCA_003456035.1 Planktothrix sp. UBA8402 | reverse complement strand
GGTAAAATCTATTCCAGGAGTCTATGATTTACGTTCATCAACCTATCCTGGTCGCAGTATTATCAGTTTAGCATTTTTAGTTGGAACCAGTTTAGAATCCTCAACAAATCAAGTAGAAACAGCTTTAAAAACTATTCAATTACCTACTGAAACTACTTATAATATAANNTTTAAACTTAAATGAATCAACAGCTATTACCTACGCGATTACCAGCGAAAGTAAAACCTTAAAAGAATTAACCACAATTACTAAAAGTGCAATTCTTCCCCAACTTAAAGCTTTACCAGGGGTGTTAAAAGTTAATTTATTAGGGGATGGATTAAGTCGGGAAGTAAAAAAAGATATCGCCTCTTTATCCAGTTCTCAAACCNNGTTAGATATAATAGTGAAAACGTCTTAGCAGTTCAAGTGGTAAAACGCAGTGATGCTAATACCTTAGAAGTGGTAAATCAAGTTGAAAATAATATTAATAGTCTACAACAAGATTTACAAGATGTCAAGCTAATTTTAGCAGAAACCCAAGCCGATTATATTAAAAAAGCTACCCGTTCTACAATCAATGAATTATTATTAGCCGTTATTTTAGCTATTGCCATTGTCTTCCCATTTTTAAGAAATTTTAGAGCCACTTTAATCACCGCTTTAGCCATTCCCACTTCCTTATTAGGAACCTGCATTGTGATGGCAATTGCTGGATTCAACTTAGAAACAATAACCCTATTAGCCTTAGCATTAGTGATTGGAATTGTCATAGATGATGCTATTGTTGATGTGGAGAATATTGCCCGATTAATTGATGCCGGAGAAACACCCAGAGAAGCCGCAATTAAAGGAACAGATGAAATTGGGTTAACAGTGACAGCTTCCACCTTAACAATTGTAGCAGTTTTTCTCCCCGTTGCCTTGATGGGAGATGCGTTAGGACAGTTTTTTAAACCCTTTGCGTTAACAATTTCTTCGGCTGTAGTTATATCATTATTAGTCGCTAGAACATTATCTCCAGTTTTAGCAGTTTATTGGTTAAAACCCGCAAAAAATAGACTGGAAAATCATCCTCCAAAACCCAACCCAATTATCGAAAGTTATCGTCGATTATTGCAATGGTCACTCACCCACCGAAAACGAGTTATTTTAATCGCTATTTTGAGTTTTATTGCTGGTTTAGCCTTAATTCCTTTTGTCCCTCAAGGGTTTTTACCTCGATTAGATAGGGGAGAATTTGTGATTAATTATTCCTATCCTTTACCTCAAATTTCCAATATTCAACTTCAGAATAAATCTGAACCCAATGAACCCCTTAAAGACGCACCAGGGCAAGTCTCCAACGATATTTTTCAACAGCAAGGAGCATTTGATTGGTTAACAGATTTAGCCAGAAATCCAATTCAACTATTTCTCAGAAAAACTCGCACGACAGCCACAAAAATAGAAACAGTTATTTTGAATACTCCCGATGTGGAAAAAGCCTTGACAATTATTGGAATTAAAGGACAACCGAATCGAGGTAGAATTTATGTCAAACTCAAAAATGATCGTCAACTAACAACCTTAGAAACTCAAGATCAAATTCGTTCAAATTTGCCCCAAATTAATAACGTTACTATCAGTGTTGAAGATATTCAATTTGTAGAAACAGGGGATGAGAAACCCCTGCAAATTGTATTGGTGGGAGCAGATATTCAACAATTAAATAATATCGCTAAAACCATTAAAGAAAAAGTCGCAAAATTACCTGGTTTTGTTGATGTTCGGGTAACGGGTGAAGAAAATATATCGAATACTATTAACCAAATTGAACGATTTAACGGTCAACGGGCGGCTTATATTACTGCTAATTTAAGCCAAGGTCAATTATTAGGTGATGCTACAAATCAAGTTATTGAGATTGCTAAACCTTTAATTTCTAATGGAGTTACATTAAAATTAACCGGAGATTCTGCCAGAATTGGTCAAGTTTTAAATAGCTTTCTGGTAACTCTTTTGTTTTCTGTTATTTGTATGTTAGGGTTACTATTCCTATTATTTGGCCGTTGGGTGGAACCTGCGGTAGTTGGGTTAACGCTTCCTTTATGTTTGGTAGGAGCAATGTTAGCTTTATTAATCACTCAAAGTGATTTTGGAATTATTTCTTTAATTGGGTTGATTTTCCTGTTAGGATTATTAGATAAAAATGTGTTATTATTAATGGATTATATTAATCAATTACGTCAAAAAGGCATGGGTCGAAATCAGGCAATTATTGAAACGGGAGCAGTGCGTTTAAGACCTATTATTATGACCACCGCTTCGACGATTTTGGGAATGTTACCGATTGCGTTAGGATTAGGTGCGGGGGCAGAATTAAGACAACCGATGGCTGTTGCTATTATTGGAGGTTTAATCACTTCTACTTTATTAAGTTTAATTGTAGTTCCGGTTTTAAATACGTTTTTAGAAGATGAATGGTTGAAGATTAAAAAACGATTTAAGAAACAAANNAGATTAAAAAACGATTCCAAAAACTGAGTTTATGGAAATAAACCACAAAGACACTAAGATATAATGAAAGTATTTGTAACGGGTGGTACGGGGTTTATTGGGGCGAATTTAGTTAGATTGTTATTGAAAAATAACTATGCAGTTCGGGTGTTAGTTCGTCCTGAGAGTAATTTAGATAACTTGAAAAATTTAGAGGTTGAAATTGTTGAAGGAAACTTAACAGATGCTAACTTATCTCAATCTTTAAAAGGTTGTCAAGTTTTATTTCATTGTGCCGCCCATTATTCCCTTTGGCAACGGGATAGATTATTATTAGAACAATATAATATTATCGGAACTCGTAATATTTTAGCCGCCGCTAGACAAGCGGGAATTGAACGAACGGTTTATACCAGTTCCGTTGCTGCTATTGGAGTAAAACCTGGAGTTACTGTTAATGATAACTATCAAAGTCCGGTTGAGAATTTAGTCGGATATTATAAAAAATCCAAATATTGGGCAGAACAGGAAGCCCAAAATGCNNGCGGTAAAATTAGGTCAGGATATTGTGATTGTTAATCCCAGTACGCCCATTGGCCCTGGGGATATTAAACCCACACCGACGGGGGATTTAATTTTACGATTTCTCCGCCGAAAAATGCCCGCTTATGTGAATACTGGATTGAATTTTATTGATGTTAGAGATGTCGCCCAAGGTCATTTACTCGCTTTAGAAAAAGGCAAAACTGGAGAACGTTATATTTTAGGTAATCGGAATTTAACCTTAAAACAATTCTTAGATTTATTGTCAGAAATAACCGAATTACCCGCCCCTGAAAAAACTATCCCCGTTTGGCTTCCCTTGGGCATTGCGTGGGTGGATGAGATGATTTTAGCTAATTTAGGAAAAAAACCTTCTATCCCCTTAGATGGCGTTAAAATGTCAAGACAACCGATGTATTATAATCCCTCAAAAGCAGTTGAAGAATTGGGTTTACCTCAATCTTCAATTAAAATTGCCTTGAAAGATGCCGTTAATTGGTTTATAACACAAGGGTATGTTGATGAGTTAGGGTAATTTTAAATCAACCCAATTCTAAATTTATTTAAGGTGAACGAAAAAAAATGGCCATTCAAATTGAACAAGCAATCGCCGTTGGCAAATATTTATTGATGCAACGGTTAATGGGGCGAAAAAAATTCCCCCTAGTGTTAATGTTAGAACCGTTATTTCGCTGTAATTTAGCCTGTTCTGGCTGTGGAAAAATTCAACATCCGAAAGAAATTCTCAAGCAAAATTTAAGCCCAGAAGACTGTTTTAAAGCAGTGGAAGAATGTGGCGCACCTGTGGTTTCAATTCCTGGGGGTGAACCTTTATTACACCCGCAAATTGATCAAATAGTTGCTGGTTTAGTTACTCGCAAAAAGTTTATTTATTTATGTACTAATGGAATTTTGCTCGAAAAAAGTTTAGACAAATTTAAACCTTCTCCCTATTTAACCTTTAGTGTACATTTAGATGGGTTAAAAGCACATCATGACCACTGTGTAGACCGAGATGGCGTTTTTGAAATTGCAGTAAAAGCGATTAAAGTTGCAAAATCAAAAGGATTTAGGGTCACAACCAATACAACGGTATTTGCGGGAACTCAACCGGAAGAAATGCAGAAATTTTTTGATTTTCTGGATAGTTTGGGTTTAGATGGGATGATGATTTCTCCGGGTTATAGTTATGAATGGGCACCCGACCAAGAACATTTCCTAAAACGGGAACAAACTCAAGCCTTATTCCGTGAAATTTTATCTCCCTATAAATTAGGTAAAAAGAAATGGAATTTTAATCATAATCCTTTATTCCTAGATTTTCTTATTGGAGAAAAAGACTATGATTGTACTCCCTGGGGCAGTCCGAGTTATAGTGTTTTAGGATGGCAAAAACCCTGTTATTTATTAAATGAAGGGTATTATTCCAGTTATCAAGAATTATTGGAAAAAACCGACTGGGAAGAATACGGAAAATCAAGCGGAAATCCTAAATGTGTAGATTGTATGGTTCACTGTGGTTATGAACCAACAGCCGCAATGGAAGCGATGAAAATTGAAAATATGGGACGTTCTATTGGGGCTTTATTTTAATTATTTGCGGGTAGGTTTATGATTAACTTGCCCTGTTTTTGTATAACCATTGTGAAACCCCTGTAGTGCGAGCGTCCTCGCTAGGTTGTGTGCTTTAGCTTAACGGCTTATTCCATTTTCTATAATCAAAAACAATGCTAACAGAATTAATTAAATTATTTGAATTTGAATTTATGAGAAATGCCTTAATAGCAGGACTTTTAGTTAGTATTGCCTGTGGCATGATTGGAACATTTGTTGTTGTGAATCGGATTGTTTTTATTAGTGGAGGAATTGCCCATGCAGCTTATGGAGGCATTGGTATGGGTTATTTTTTTCAATTTAATCCTGTAATTGGGGCAATCGCAATTTCTGTATTTTCTGCTTTAGGAATGGGGTTAGTCTATCGAAAAACTCAACAACGGGCAGATACTATTATTGGGGTAATGTGGGCGATAGGAATGGCAATTGGGATTATTTTTATTGATTTAACCCCAGGTTATAAAGTGGATTTAATGAGTTATTTATTTGGCAGTATTCTTACCGTCCCCCAATCGGATTTAATTCTGATGTTAATATTAAATATTTTAATTGGGGGGATGATTCTTTTATTTTATAAGGAATTAGTTGCCATTTCTTTTGACCCCGTGTTTGCCGAAACTCGGAATTTACCAGTTGACCAACTTTATCTGATGTTAATAGTTGCCATCGCCTTAACCGTGGTGATGGTGATGAAAGTTGTCGGTTTAATTCTGGTGATTGCCCTATTAACAATTCCGGCGGCAATTTCAGGACAATTTGTTAAAGACTTAAAACAAATGATGCTATTATCGAGTGTTTTAGGAATGGTTTTTACCACCCTAGGTTTAGGAATTTCCTACTTTTTTAATTTAACCTCCGGTGCTACGATTATTTTAGTCGCGGGTTGGGCTTATTTATTCAGTTTAAGCCTAAAAAATATGATAAAACAAGCCTGATGTAGTTCAATTTTCCTGATTTATGCTAAAGTCCTCTGTTGAACCTTGAATCACCCTTTAGATTAACTTATGAAAACAAAAATTGCCCTGTGT
>DMPJ01000116.1 GCA_003456035.1 Planktothrix sp. UBA8402 | reverse complement strand
AAATCATATTTCTGCATCAAGTTCAGCCCGGAGGAGCAGATAAATCCTATGGGATTGAAGCGGGACGGTTAGCGGGTTTACCGGATGTGGTAATTCAACGGGCTAAACAAGTTATGCGTCAAATTGAAAAGCATAGTAAAATAGCGATGGGATTGAGAAAAGGAATTAAGAAACAGGATAAAAAAGATGATTCTGTAGAGCAATTAGATATTTTTGAGGATTAATTGCAAAAATAGTTTATAACTTTAATTTTCTGACTTCTTGATGCACACTTATCCCAATTTCTAAGGCTTCATTTAATAACCGCCCGTATTCAGTGGCTTGGTTGGTAACATCTAAAGCCATTAATGCGGAGAGGTTATTTTCTAAATTCATAAATAATTCATAACGACGACCCATAAAATCTTGATGTTCTCTTAATATTCGTTCGGTTTTTAATCCATTCACTAAACTATCATGGGTAATTTGTAAAGCTTTAATGACATCTTTTCTGTTAATAATATCAGCTTGTAAGTTCCCAACCGCGACTAATTGATCCAAAATTTCAACCGCTTTAATCACATCATTATATTTATTAACTTCTTCTAGTAAACTGGCTAACCGAGTTAAGGATTTTGCTTTTTTGATCATGTACCCATTCCAACTTATTATTGATATAAAAGAAATCGTTAGAGTAATTACTAACACATGAATAAATAAAGCAAAATTTTGAGTAGAATAGACTGTTTTACGAGAAATCACTAAAGCCAAGGGGAGAGAAAAAACTAAAGTTAAACCTAAGATTAAAATTTGATTCAAAAATAGAGATAAAATTTTATTTGGATCTCGCCAATTTTTCAGCCGATATAAATTTCCGGTTAATACATCCCCTGGGGAAATTCCCGATAATTCCTCTAATTCTGATTCCGTAATTTTAAATTGAGCTAAATCCTGCTGACTCATGATTTTTGATTCATATAAAAACTTAATTTTTGATGTAGAGATATTGACTGAATATCCCTACATAATATCTTAATTTAATCCCAATAAAGAGCCAATGGAATTCAATAAACTAACATAAAAATTACTTTCCCGTTCTCTCAACAGTTGAAAGGGTATTCCAGGGGAACCAAAAAAAGGTCGTAATGTCCAACCTAGTTGAGTTCCGACAAAAGCATAGAGGGCTAACCAAAACCGTAAAATATTCAGTCTCAGTTCTTTACCTTCCGTATCTTCTAGGGAAAAATATTGCATTCCTTCATAGAAAAATTTTACCCCCAATCCTCCAGTAATTGCCATAATGATTACATTTAATAACAGAAAAAAGTTATAATCATTGGTACTCAATAGAAAAAATAAAGCCACGGGAGCAAACCCGAACATCAAAACACTAATCATTGCCATTGCCGTCATTAATAGCGTTAAATATTGCTGAAACGTCCGTTTTGACCCAAACATAACATTAAAAAAGTATAGGGTTGGGAAACAAATAATTAACGTCAATAAATATAAGGCAGGTAGCTTAACCGCCGATATTAATGCCTGTAAAGGACTACTTGATGAGCCAATAATCGCGCCATAAATCCCAAAAAATACGGTACTTGAAATCAATAATCCGATCAGTTTAGATTTAAGTTTAACTCCTTTTTTGATCTCCTCTAAAAATTGTTGTCTTTCTCGCAATAAAGTCATAACAACATTAAAGTGATTCATTTTGTTCTCCCTATTTAGACAATTAAAATCATGCCAGTCATTGATTAACTGACTTAGAAAATTTGTTGTGAGCCTATTATATTCTATCTAAAATTAAACTGCCAAGGGGAAAAATATATTTTTATTTTCAGAAATAGACAGATAATAATGTGTAGTTAAATGATTAACTCAAGTTGCCTCAAAAATGAATCCATAAACCTATATTCTATGGGATGAAATAGTAATACTAGAGAACTTGAGGACAGAAAATACTAGCGATTCAACCCAGAGAATGGCAAAATTGAAACGGTTTGGCTTTTTGTTCGCCAAATCCCTGCACATCTAATACAGTTGTAGGGGTGAGGTTTTTAGGAGGTTGTGCGAGTTCAATGGATATTCAAGAGATTTTTGCCAAAGGTGGGCCAGCAATGTGGCCGTTGCTGATCTTGTCCATCCTGTCGACGAGTGTAATTTTAGAACGGATTTGGTTTTGGACTACGACCCTAACCAAAGAAAAACAAATCGTTAACCGAGTTATTGACTCAGCCCGACGGGGACAATGGGGGAAAGCCCATCAAATTGCTAAACAATCTAGCAATCAACCAATGGGACGGTTTCTCTATGCACCCCTGCGGTTACAGTCTCCCGACCCCGAACTTTTTCGTTTAGCCCTAGAAGCGGCGGCGGATGAAGAATTAGCCTTTATGCGTCGGGGAGATAAAATTTTTGAGGCGGTGATTGCGATGGCTCCTCTGTTGGGACTATTGGGAACTGTGTTAGGGTTAATTAACTCCTTGGGTTCTATTCGTTTAGGTGATATTGGAACTTCATCGTCTGCGGATGTGACCTTGGGGATTGCGGAAGCCTTAATTACAACCGCAACGGGATTAATTGTGGCGATTATTAGTTTAGCATTTTATCGTTTTTTTCAGGGGTTAATGTTTGGTCAAGCCAAAATATTCCGCAAAGCCGGAAACGAATTAGAATTGATGTATCGTCAAAATTGGCCCTATCCAAAATCTCAGTTACAAATTCCTGAAACCCAGGAGGAGGAAGAAATAGAAGCAGAAGAATCAGAAGAAATCAATGAACCACTTTTGAAATTTCCTCTAGTAGATGAAGACAATAATAACTCTAGTCCTGAACCGGAAAAAAAAGCTAAACCCGTAAAAAAATCTGAGTCTTTAGATGAGGAAAAATAAATGTTTTCAACAACAAATAAAGTTACTATTTTGTCAGAGAAAACTCTAAAACATTAATCACAAAATTTTTATGAAAATTAGAACAGATTCGATCACCGATGAAGCCAGAATAGAGTTAATTCCATTAATTGACGTGGTATTTTGTATTCTCACGTTCTTTATTTTGGCATCTCTACAATTAACTCGTCAACAGGCAATTAATGTGGATTTGCCCAAGGCGAGCACGGGGGAAACCCAAATGCAAAAAATGTTAATTGTGGGAATTGATACCGCCGGACGAACCTATATTGAACAACAACTTGTTAATCAAGATCAATTAGACCGATCTTTACTCCGATTTCGACGTTGGAATCCCAGTGGATTAATTGTACTCTATGCCCCGAAAGAAGCCCGTTATAATGACGTTGTGATGGTATTAGACCGTTTGAGAGCAATTGGCGGAGAACGGGTCGCCCTGGCTACATTACCCAGTTCTCAGGAAATCAAACCGCCAACAAATCCTTTAAATCCTACGGTAACACCCCCAAATCCGGCTAATCTCACCCCTCCTTTTGCTCCTACAGCACCCAACTCAGGGGATATGATTCCTCCAACTTCTCCCTTATCACCTACTTTACCTAACCTCCCTAATAATTATCCGGCTCAGGATAGTCAGGGATTAACTCCTTCAAGTCCCCCGTCGGACAATGCTAATCCCTTTGTTCCCCAACTTCCCGCTTCTGACAATAATATTCCCTCCGATGGTCGAGGACAAAAAAGCTTTTGATCTGACATGACAGGGTTGTTAAGCTGTTCCGCATTTAAACTTTATAAGCTGTTGCTGCATCTAAATTGGTCATGCAGAAATCTTGAAGATTATGCAGTGCCAGCGTCCTCGCACGAAGCGAATATACAGTTTAAATGCACAACAGCTTATCCTAGCCAGCGAGGACGCTGGCACTACAAGGGTTTTCCGATTTCCCAATCCCCTATTTAGATACTTAACAGCTTACCCGATCAGATCAAAATCTTCCTTGGTAAAGTGGGCTATATTTATACACCCCTAAATTGCCATTTTTGGGGGCGACTTTAATCTGTCATTCCTTAATTTAGAAGCCTGATTAAGTTGAGCTAAAGCCTGATTTAACTGCTGGGAAATAGCCTCTTGGTTAGGATTTAATTCCAGGGCTTGACGATAACAATTCACCGCATCTTCGAGATCGGTACGAGCATCTTTTTCTATGGGTTGAACATGGGAACGCTTTTCTAGGGCATCCCCTAAATGCAAATACACCACATCAGATAAGCTCACATCTAACGCCCGACGGTAGGCAAAAATCGCATCATCCCAGCGTTGCAGTTGAGACAGGGCAAACCCTAGGTGATCTTGAGCTTCCAGGGAATGGGGTTCTAAATCTACGGATTTCCGGTAAGCGGTGGCCGCCTGTTCCCAATGTTGTAACGTCGATAACCCATCCCCCAAATGTTGATAAATAATGGCGGCAGTCGGTGCGAGTTCCAGGGCTTTCTTGTAAGCTGCGATCGCTTCTTCCCAATGATGGACGAGGGATAGGGTATGTCCGAGGTAATGATAATAAATGGCGGATTTGGTGTCATATTCGGTGGCTTTACGGTAGTAGGCGATCGCCTCCTGATATTGACCCTGATCTCGAAAAATCATCCCTAACTGATAATAACTCCAAGCCGATTTAGGGTGAAGCTGAATTACATTTTGGTAAGCTGCGATCGCCTCCTGAATCTGATTATTTCCTTTTAACGCTTCGGCCAACTGCTGATGTAGTTCCCCATTATTGGGAGTCAGTGCCACGGCTTTGTGTAAATAAGCAATCCCTTCGGTTCTCCGTCCTTGTTGAGCAAAAGCATCCCACAGATATTGATAACAGGAGGTAGCATCGGGTTCGAGTTCAACTGCTTTTTCCAGGGAACTAATGGCTTCAGAAAAATGTCCCTGTTGACAGAGCAGTTTCCCTAGACTCTGCTGAAACTCATAAAAATCAGGATTCAGCCCCACAGCCCGACGATAGGCTTCTGTTGCTTCGGGGAGTCTACCCTGTTGCTCTAGGAGTTCTCCCAGGTTATAGTAAGACCAAGGGGAGTTGGGGTTGAGTTCGCAGGCTTTTTTGTAACTGGCGATCGCCTCCTCCACCTGACCCAGTTGAGCCAAGGTTTCCCCCAAGTTGTGGTGATACCAGGAAAAGTTAGTCTTTTCGTCAATCGCTTGATGATATGCTAGAACAGCCTCTTGAAGTTGGTTGAGTTGCTTAAGTCTGTTAGCTTGGTCAAAATAGTTTGCTGAGGTTTGGTCATTGTTAATCAATACACTGTTCATGTTAATCTAGTATCACTCTAATTTTACTTCTCTATCTAAAATATACCTTGCTGTTATGAGATTTATCACAAAAGTTGATTTTAATAAAAATATAGAAGCATCTGATCAGTTTTGTAAATTTGATTTTGATCCGGTTCCACAAATAATAGAAGAACATCTAAAATTATCCGGTTGGGTGATTGGAATAGAATCCCCAGCCGTTGGTATTGAATTAATTCAAGATGGTCAATTAGTGGGGGAAGCTCTTTTAACAATTCATCGTCCTCGTGCTGCTAAAATTTATGCAACTTTTCCGGGTGCTGAACACAGTGGTTTTATTGTTGATATCCCCCTAGAAAATATTAATTGTGAGTTGGGGAAGATTTCAATTCAAGCTGTTTTAGAAGATTTTAAAAGAATTCCATTGGCTGATCTTAATTTGTCTACAGCCGAAGAAAGTAACCAAGATTTGGCAGAAGTTCAAGCGGAATTTCATAACACACGAGAGGAATTAGAACGGTTGCAATCTCAGTTTGATGAAGTTTTAGCTGAATTAGAAGAAACTCATCTGCAACTGCATCAAATTAAACAAACCCAATCTGAAAAAGCTATTTCAACTAACTTAGAAGAAAAAATGAACCCGGAAAATACTTCAGCCAAGCACAACAAGGTGTTTTGCATAGGTTTGTCCAAGACAGCAACAACATCTTTAACCCAGGCAATGAAGATTCTGGGATACAAAACCAAGCACTATCTTTTAAATCCTGATGTAGATTTAACTGTTGTAAATCATGATTTTGTCAGCGATATGCCGATCCAAACCCGATATAAAGAATATGATAAAAAATATCCAGGGTCTAAATTTATTCTGACTGTGCGGAATAAAGAAAGTTGGCTAAAATCTTGCAGTAAACATTTTCGAGGTCATGTTAGAGACAAGAATTCCTTAAGATATAAATATAGAATTGAGCAGACTGGTATTGACGGATATGACGAAGATGTCTTTTCCAAAACGTATGATCAGCATATAGAAGAGGTTAAGGAATATTTCAAAAATAGGGAAGTTGACCTCCTGATCATCGATATATGTGCAGGAGATGGCTGGGATAAATTATGTGAATTCTTGGGGAAAGAGGTACCAAAACAACCGTTTCCAAAAGAAAACGTATCAAAATCAAAACAAGCATCTTCTGTTGTAACTCAACCTGTCCCTGAAGATTTTGATAAAAATCAAGACCTTGCTAATTCTCCTGAACTTCAAAAAGCTAGTATCAATAGTAACGATAAAGTAAACAAACATGGAAAAGATAGTGGATGGACAGAAAAAACAAAAGATAAATTTAATCCTGCTCTATACATTGCTTCTAATGCTCGATTAATAGAATCTATAGGTTATGATTTAGAAGCAGCCCGGAAACATTATCTGGAAGAAGGATACCAAAATAACTGGCTAATTGACTTATTTAATCCTCAAAGTTACCTCAGTAAATATAAAGATTTATCAAATGCGTTTGGTGATGATTTGGGGGGAGCAACTAGACATTACATTGTTAATGGGTATAAAGAAGGTAGATTTTGGACAAACAATTTATCAGTTGTAGAAGCGGTTTTGCAACGAGAACCTGAACATAAAGGAGCGCGAAAAGAAAAGTTCCTTACAGCCTGGAAAATGTTACAAAATCCTCAAGTCAACACTGAAATTTTGTCAAAGGCAATGACCAATCGAATTGGCATTGGTGTGATTACTTATAATCGCTTAGAATATCTCAAAGGATGTATTAAAAACATTCAACAATACACACAAAGCCCCTATTATCTGATAATTGCTGATGATGGTAGTACCGATGGGACAGTGGAGTGGTGTCGATCAGAAGGTTTAGTGGTTATTACAGGCCAAAATCGGGGAGTGTGTTGGAATAAAAACAGAGCTTTATATGCTTTGGAAGAGTATACGGATGCCAACTGTATCATGCTATTAGAGGACGACTGCTTGCCTACAGAAAAAGGATGGGAATTAGCTTGGCTACAGACAACAGCTATTTGGCATCATGTTAACTATGCGGCACCTTGGATTTTAAAACATAATCCTGATGCTATTTATCAAAAAAGTGATGAAATTCCTACTTCCCCCTATTTACTGAAGTTAATTACTGGACAATGTACAACCTCTTCAAGACAGGCACTCAACTGTGTAGGCTACTTAGATAGCAGATTTCAGGGTTATGGCTATGGTCATGTGGAATGGACTAAACGTTTCATGCGGTGTTCTTCTTTCATCGAGTCTTTACCTGTACCAATTGGTGAAACTTATCCAGCGATTAATACAGGATTAACAACTCAAAAATCTATATCCTATTCTAATGAGGCTGAACGACAAAAAAATGCACAAGTTTTAAATTCTCTTATCAATGAACCCATTTATCGTTACCNNTCTTGCCAATGAACCGATCTATCGTTCGCCTTGGCAAAATGATGAAGAGAAATTTCTATTTCTTCAGGAAGCCAGTTCAGTACAATACCCCCTACTTCAACAAGTATCTGGGGTCAGTTCCGCAATTTGGTTTAATACTTTAAACCCATCACCTCAAATCTCAACTGCACAAATAGTAGAAGCATCTGTTAAAGAGGCTCAACTGCCAACTCCCCGAATGTCAGAAGCTGAAGTGACACTCTTTACAAAATACCTTCAAGAACAAAAGGTTGTTATTGAGTTTGGAGCCGGAGGGAGTACGGGTTTAGCCATTAAAACAGGGGTGAAACAACTCTATAGTGTTGAAAGCGATTTAGAATTTATCAAAAAACTACAGGAGTATACCCTGATTCAGAAATCAGTTGAAGAAGGTCAAGTTCAGTTTTTCCATATCAATATCGGGCCTGTTGGTGCTTGGGGTTATCCTCGTGATCGTTTTTCTCAAGAAAACTGGCCCAAGTATTATTCAGATATTTGGAAGAAACTATCTAAATCTGCTGATCTAGTGTTTATTGATGGTCGATTTCGAGTTGCTTAGGCATTACAATCCTTATCTCATATTAATCAAAACACTAAAGTAATTATGCACGATTTTTGGGATCGTCCCTTTTATCATGATGTTTTGAAGTTTTTTGATCCCATTGAAAGTGCAGATACCTTAGTTGTNNTGTGCTAAAACCTAAAGGCAAAATTGATCAGAATTTATTATCAGCAATGATTGAACAATATAAGTATATTGCAGCTTAAAGTTGAAATCCTGTTGGTTTTCAACAGTTGATATCAGGAATAAACGTTAAATCCGAGGTTTGGGATAGTGGCTATTGATATCTAAAATCTCATCTAAGGTCACATCCCATCTAAATTTATCATAATTGACTTCTCTAACTTTTTTAGCGAGGATTACGA
>DMPJ01000287.1 GCA_003456035.1 Planktothrix sp. UBA8402 | reverse complement strand
TCCCCTGCTCAATTAATGCGCCGAACCGTTACCATGATAATCGTCGCTATCATAGAAGCCGTTTTTGGTTCCGAAGAACAAACAGGAAAAGGTAAATAATACCGTTAATACGGTCAGGATTAATTTAATATCCATTTTTGGTAATCAACTCCACTGAATACGCTTTTGATTGTAGACCGTTCTGAGTTGGCAGGTGTGTAGCAATCTGTAGTAATGGTTGTAGTATTCTATCCTAGGGTTTGTTTAAATTCAGGATCTAGGTTTGATCGGTTACAATAAAACCCAAGACTTTTTCATTGCTTAATTTAATATCATGCTGACAAAAAACCTAATTTTTAAAGTTATTTTATTATTATTTGGTTTGGGATTTATTCTCGATCTCGCAGCTAAGTTTTTTGCGGAATTTATCTGGTTTCAAGAAGTTGATTATTTATCAGTTTTTCAAGAACGATTAGTAATGCAAACTATTTTAGCTGTATTAGGTTTATCTATTACCATATTTTGGTTAGGAGGAAATTTAATCATTGCCCAACACTATCAATATTCTCCTAATTATTTAAAAAATAAACCTGCCGATAATCTTTTTGATTTGTCGAATCAGAAATTACCTAGATTTTCCTTGGGATTGCCTTCGCTTTTATTTATTGTGATTGGTTTATCTCTATTATTGGGTTTAATTATTATTCATTATAGCCAGATTTTTATTAGTTATTGGCATTGGGATTTCACTCAACCTTTATTTTCTACCCTTCCCGAACAGTTTGAACCTCGAATTTTTGAGCAGTGGATTAAAAACTTTAAAGCCTATATTTGGAAAGTCCCAGTTTTATTAAGTTTAATTATTGCTATTATTTGGAGACCCGCAATTGTTTTTAGTTTTATTGCTTTAATTTTTAGTTTTGGATTTAGCTTATTATTATCGAGTCATTGGGCAAATTTATTACAATATTTTAATCCAACTTCCTTTAACCAAACCGAACCATTATTAAATCGAGATATTAGCTTTTATATTTTTAGTCTCCCCATTGCCCACCTGCTAGAATTTTGGTTAATGGGATTGTTTTTGGTTGGCTTTATTACCTGTAGTTTAATATATTTACTATCTGGAAATAGTCTTAGTCAAGGACGATTTCCCAGTTTTTCCCAACCTCAGCAACGTCACCTGCATGGATTAGCTGGACTTCTGATGTTCAGTTGTGCTATGCGTTATTGGTTAGCTCGTTATGAACTTTTGTACTCTACCGAGGGAGTGGTATTTGGTGCAGACTTTAGCGATGTCAATATCTTAAAACCCGGTTATTTATTATTATCTATAATTGCTATTTTTCTGGCTATTTTTCTAATATGGCAAGCCGTTTTTTCTGTTAAAAAAGTCAATCTTTATATTGATATTGGATTAAAAAAGATAGGATTATACCATCTTGTAAAACCCCGTAATCAACGCCGGGATAAATTATTTGCAGATAGCTATTCCCTGAGAGTAATTTTTACTTGGTATTTAGGATTTGCGATTCTAGTAGCAGGTATTATACCAAATTTAGTTCAACAGTTAATTGTTCAACCCAACGAATTAGAGCGAGAATTACCTTATATTAAACATAGTATTAAATACACTCGCCAAGGATTTAATTTAGATAAAATTAATGTTGAAACTTTTGATCCGAATGCTAAACTAAGTTATACGGATATTCAAAATAATAACTTAACGATAGATAATATTCGTCTTTGGGATAAACGACCTTTATTACAAACCAATCGTCAATTACAACAAATTCGCCTCTATTATGAATTTTCCGATGCCGATTATGATCGATATTCGATTTTACCCGATAAGTTTTTAGGAAAGTTTAATACGGGTTTACAAAAACAACAGGTACTCATCGCCCCTAGGGAATTAAATTATGAATTAGTTCCTGAAAAAGCTAAAACTTGGGTTAATGAACATTTAGTTTATACTCATGGTTATGGTTTTACTCTTTCTCCTGTTAATCGGGTTGCGGAGGGAGGTCTTCCTGAATTTTTTGTGAAAAATATTGGTGCTGATCCACGATTAGATCAAGATACAACCTTAGAAGTTTCTCCCCGGATTCAAAATATAATTCCTATTGGTAAACCTCGACTTTATTACGGGTTACTTACCAATACTCAAATCATGACTTCAACTCAAGTAAAAGAACTCGATTTTCCCTTGGGAAATGAGAATGTTTATAACACTTATGATGGAGAGGGCGGAATTGTGATTGGAACCGGATGGAAACGGTTGTTATTTGCCTATTATTTAAAAAATTGGCAAATGTTATTTACCAATAACTTTACCCCCGAAACTAAATTACTATTTCGGCGCAATATCTTAGAAAGGGTGAAAGCGATCGCACCTTTTCTACATTATGATAGTAACCCCTATCTAGTAGTTGCTGACTCTAATTTCCCATCCGTGGATCATAACTATTTATATTGGATGATTGATGCTTATACCACCAGTAATATGTACCCCTATTCCGATCCCGAAGGAGCCGGATTTAATTATATTAGAAATTCGGTTAAAGTTATTGTTGATGCTTATAACGGTAAGGTTAAATTCTATTATTTAGAAGCAGATAAAGATCCGATTATATCCACCACAAAAAAAATTTTTCCTACTTTATTTACTCCGATTGAACAAATGCCAATTACCCTGCGTCAACATATTCGCTATCCCATTGATTTATTTAGTGTTCAATCTCAACATTTACTCACCTACCACATGAGTGATCCGATTGTTTTTTATAATCGGGAAGACCTCTGGCGGGTTCCGGTTGAAATTTATGGAAGTCAACAGCAACCAATGGAACCCTATTATTTAATCATGCGATTACCGACGGAAAAATCAGAGGAATTCATGCTCATGCTTCCCTTTACTCCCGCTAGTAGAAATAACTTAATCGCCTGGTTAGCCGCTCGCTCTGATCTCGAACATTATGGAACTTTACTGTTATATCGTTTCCCCAAACAACGCCTAATTTTTGGCCCGGAACAGGTAGAAGCGTTAATTAACCAAGAACCAGAAATTTCCGAGCAAATTTCTCTCTGGAGTCGTCAAGGTTCCCGGGTAATTCAAGGAAATTTATTAGTTATTCCCATTGAACAATCCCTACTTTATGTTGAACCTTTATATTTAGAAGCAGAAGCAAATAGTTTACCGACCTTAGTTAGAGTAATTGTCGCTAGTGAAAACCGAGTTGTGATGCGACCAACCTTAGAAGAAGCATTAAGAGATGTCTTTCAAGTCCCACCAATTCAACCCTCTGCGCCCCTACTGAGTACCTATAAACACACCGAGAAATCTGGTTTCTGACTTAACCTTTGCTGCATAATAGAAAGATGACTGAAGAAACCCGATTTCTGAGCGTATTCCGAGAAATCTGGTTTCTGACTTAACCTTTGCTGCATAATAGAA
>DMPJ01000135.1 GCA_003456035.1 Planktothrix sp. UBA8402 | reverse complement strand
AATGGGGCAAAATTAGGCTGGTTAATTGATCCTAAAAACCAACGAGTTGAAATTTATCGTCCTGATCAAGAAGTAGAAATTTTGGAAAATCCCACAACCTTATCAGGGGAAAATATTCTCCCGGGATTTATATTAGATTTAACATCTATCTGGTAAAACGTAGTAAGCCCTTCAGGGCTTCCATACTCAAATTAATATTAATTTACTATTTAGAGGATATTTTGGGACTTCCTATTGATTTAGGGACAAAAGACGTTTTAAGAGAACCTGTTCTCAAGGAGGTAATTCGTGCCTTCTAGGGAATGATCAATGCGAATTCAAGATATTTTAAAAGCGATCGCTCGCATTCAAAAAACAACTGAGGGAATGAATTTTTCAGACTTTGAAAGTATTAAAACGGGGCGGGTTTAGGGAGGTTATCTGTGGGTATCAAAGGTTAACTCGAACCCGCCCTTACATCAATATTAGTAGTTGGGAAGATTATGCAGCGTTTTTCCCGAAATAGTTAATGACAATCAATTTAAGTTTTCTCACACCCTTGTTCTTGATATAATCCGTTGTCAGTAATATTGGAAACAGAAGGGGAAATCATGTCAGATTGGACAGTTATTGAGGGTGGAGTTACCGCACCTAGAGGATATAGAGCATCGGGAATTACGGCCGGATTGAAAGCATCAGGATTACCCGATTTAGCCTTAATTGTGTCAGATGTGGATGCGATCGCGGCGGGGGGATTTACCACCAGTCAAGTCAGAGCCGCCTGTGTAGATTATTGTCGTCAACAACTGCAAGCAAAACCTAGTGCAAAAGCGATTTTATGTAATTCAGGACAAGCGAATGCAGCCACGGGAGCAGCAGGTTGGACGGATGCGGTAGAATCAGCCCAAGCCTTAGCTAAAGTCTTGAATATTGCACCGGAGTCGATTTTATTGGCTTCTACTGGAGTCATCGGTCAACGAATTAAAATGGATATCCTCAAGGCTGGAATTCCCAAGTTAGTAGAGGAATTGTCAGAAAATGGTAACGCAGCAGTATCTAAAGCGATCATGACCACGGACTTAGTGCCGAAAACCATTGCTTTAGAAACGATGTTTGCAGATCGTCCCGTGAGAGTGGGGGGAATTTGTAAAGGTTCTGGGATGATTCACCCTAATATGGCTACTATGTTAGCCTTTGTCACCTGCGATGCGGTGGTTTCTCCTACCCTGTGGCAAGAAATGTTGACTCGTGCGACTAACCGTAGTTTTAACCAAGTTACTGTTGATGGAGATACGAGTACCAATGATTGTTTAATTGCTTTGGCAAATGGGGCGTCCCGGACTCCGGCAATTACTGGTATGGGGCCAGAAGCCGAAAAATTAGAAGGGATGTTAACGGCTGTTTGTGAATATTTGGCCAAAGCGATCGCCCGGGATGGAGAAGGGGCCACCTGTTTAATTGAAGTTCAGGTTTCTGGTGCAGAGGATGAAGCATCTGCGAGTAAAGTGGCTAAAACTATTGTAGGTTCTTCTTTGGTGAAGTCCGCCATTTTTGGTCATGATCCCAACTGGGGAAGAATTGCGGCGGCGGCGGGCCGGGCGGGAGTCCATTTTGACCAAAATGATTTAGAAATCAAATTAGGGGATTTTGTCTTAATGCAGCAGGGTCAACCCTTAGCATTTGATCGGAATGCAGCTAATGAGTATTTAAAACGAGCCAAAACGGGAGAATATCTCAGAAAAGATACGGTATTAATCTCAGTTAAAATCGGTAACGGCTCTGGTGTGGGCAAAGCCTGGGGATGCGATTTAAGTTATGATTATGTAAAAATTAACGCTGAATACACCACTTAATCAGTAATCAGTGTAGAGACGTTGCATGGCTAGTCTCTACACTGATTACTTTTTACTGATTACTGATCTTCTGTTTTCTATTTTGTTGTTTTCTACTTCCTGTTCATATTCTGGTTCTAGGTTAACTAAAGATGGTGTTAAGTAAAAGGGATAGGTGAGGTCAGAATTAAGCTGAATATGATTAATAATTACGCCAATACAAGGCATTCGATAGGTATTGAGTTGAGCTAAGACTTCTTTAAAAACTGTTTTATGAGTCTTATGGACAGTAGCCACTAAAATTAAACCATCTAAGTATTCTGCCAAAAATATAGTATCTGTATATTGATGTAATTCTGGGGTATCATAAATGACTAAATCATAACTATCTTGAAGTGTCTCAACCAATTTGTGCATGTGTTCTGAACCCAATAATTTAAAACTATTAGCATAAGCTACTCCCGCCGTTAAAACAAATAGACTTTCTGCCAAAGGCGTCTTTTGAATTACAGCACTCGGTGTTATATTTTGGGTTAATAAATCACTGAGACCTTTCTGATTTGATAGACCTAAAACTGTATGAAGTTGGGGATAATGTAAGTTAGCATCCACTAATAATACACGCTGTCCCATATTAGCAATTGTTTGGGCTAAATGTAAAGCAATTGTTGATTTTCCATCTTTGGATTCGGCTGAACAAATGGCAATAGAACGAATTAAAGAATCAGAATATAAGAATCTAATATTAGCATAAACTTCATCAAAAGCACTCAAGAATTGAGCTATTTTTTTAAATATCCGACGGTTTGATTTTGCTAGTTTTGGACTTCTTAGGTCAACAGAAACGGAAAAATTATTGTGCCGAGGAATATCTCCTAAAATTGGCACTTGAATGATCTCTTTTAGATCATCAATGGTATAAAAAATATTCCGAAATTTTTCTAATCCAATTGATAACAGAATTCCCAAACCTAGACCCGCTACAAAAACCATTAGGATCTTCTTTTTCGGGCCTTCAGCTTCAGAAGAAACTGGTTTTCCTTTTGCATTCAAGATAATACTAGGTTTAGAAATTACTTCCCAGGGGACATTATTTTGAGCCCCTTCAATGCGTAATTTTTCTCGCTCGTCTAAAAATAAATTAAATCGTTTATTAGTTAAATCAAGTTGTTGTTGAATTTCAGTATATTGACGAACTACACCCGGAAATATTTGGGCTTGTTGAGTTAAAGTATTCAGTGCATTATTTAACCCTTGCAACTTAACTTCTAAAGATTTCATTAGACCATCAGTGTCAACCAGTTGTGAAATCAACCTTTGACGAATAGATGTTTGAAAAGCCATCACTGAAGAATTATTTTCGAGTTGTGCAGTTTTTTGTCCGAGAATTTTTTTATTTTCTACTTCTAATAACTGTAATAAATTAGCCTGTTGTTCTTTTAATTGTTGAAGTTCTGGACTATTATCATTAAAGGTTGCTGACTGAATTGCAATTTCAGTTTCAACCTTCATCAAATTATCTAATATTTGTTTGCGAAATGGACTTTCACTTAAAGCTGAAGCCGCGACAGCTTCCTCGGGATTTAGTGATAATTGCTCTTGGAGATGTTGATATAAAACTTTCTGTTCTTGCAGTAGTCTTTCGGTTTCCTGACTCTGAGCTTGTAAATTCCGAATTTGTTCATATAAAGCCTGACCACCTTGGGTCGGTTCTAATAATTCATACTGCCGTTGAATTTTTTCAAGTCTGCCTCGATATTCATCAACTCGTGTTTGCAATAAAGGTAATTGTTCATCAATAAATTTTACCCCTTGACTAATCCGAGATTTGCGCTCATCTAAACTATATTTTAAGTATTTTTCTTTGGTTTTTTCTAAAACAAATAAAATTTGCTTCCTGTCTTCTCCGCTATAAGAAACCTCAAGAATTTTAGTTTGATCATTGCGACTTGAACTTTTGGCTACCCGGGCCAATACTAACTTATCTTTCAGAGTTGATGCCGTTACTTTAGGATAGCGAGTTTGAACTTGTTTGGCAATTGTATTTAAAACTTCAGGACTGGTTAAAATCAGTATTTGAGTCGGGTAATCTAAAAGAAAAAGTTTATCGCTGGGTTGTCCATCGGAACGAGTAAGGGTTAAAGGATCAGATAGTTTTTGTTCACCTGTTATCGGTTCAACTAACAGTTGAAAGTTTCCTTGATAAACTGGAAGCACATTTGATTTTGTCAAAGGTAACCCCGATATAGTTGTAATTCCTGCTACTCCAATAATCAAAAACACCTTGCGTTTTAACGTCCGTAACAAGGGCCGAATACCAGGACTTTTAGTTTTTGCTTCCGTTATTGGTTGTTGATCTTCCGAAACGGCTATTTCTTGCTGCATAGTGATTTAATACCCCTCTTATATAAAATGTAGTAAGCCCTTCAGGGCTTTCTTATAAACCTCTGAAATTATCAGACATAACTGAAACAGTTTAACCAAGAATAATCACTGGATCAAACCTTAGTAATAAGTAGAAATTGTCAGAAGCCCTGAAGGGCTGACTACGAGTTTTTACTTAGAACTTGACTTAGAACTTGAATTAGTAGTTGGTATTAAAACTTCAAGGAACCTGTAAAACGTAAAGAAATTCTGCACAGGCTGTAATAATGAAGAACCGCCATCACCCAATCTAGTAATCAAAGAACGACGCACGATAATTACATCATTATCATGTAATACAGGATTATTTTCCTGGGCATTCCCCAAGGTAAAATCTACATCAATTCTTCTTCGAGTCACTGAACCATTTGGATTCAAACGAATTAGTTCAACGGAACTCTTATTGGCTCGAGTATTATCAAATCCTCCCGCCGATAATAATGCTTGATTCAAAGGACGATTAGGGGGAATTGAAATCAAGCCGGGACTTTTTACTTCCCCGACCACATTCACTGTAATAGTTGCTGGTGAAAAGCTGGCGGAAGCTATTTGTTGTAAATCGGCAGAAGCAATATCAGTGGCGGTGGGGACAATCACAGTATCTCCTTGTTGTAAAAATATATCTTGGTTGATATCTCCCGATTGTAATAGTTTCCAAAGATTAATTTTTGTGGTTTGCACCCCGGTTCTGGTGATGCGTTGGATTTCAATATTGCGAATATCGGCTACATTTGTAATCCCTCCAGCCGTTTGCAACGCCCGGGTGACCGTTGGTAAATTTATTTTTACTGCTGTTGGTATGTTTCCAGAAGTGGTACTACTTCCAGCCCCTTCTTGAGTCAGGGAATAAGCTCCCGGACGAGAAACAGCCCCAACAATCACCACCTGAATTGATTGGTTTGGAGGTGCGGCTAAACTAGAAAATGCAATTTGACGCACTTGTTCGGGGTCAAAAGCGATGGTCGTGGGAATAAAAATGCTGTCTCCATCCCTTAGAATTGGATCTTGATTTAAATCTCCCTTCTCCAACAACTCCTCTAAATTTAGGGTAATGACAGGTTGTTTGGGGTCAGCCTGTCGTAGTTGGACTAAGGTTAAATTAGCAGCTTGAGTAATACCCCCAGCGATGGCAATAGCTTGGGTGAGTCGGGAAAATTGTTGACTTCCCGATAGACTATAGGAACCGGGACGATAGACTTCACCCGCAATGGCAATCTGTACAGGACGCGCTGTGACTAAATTAACGGTAACAATCGGTTTTCGGAGTAAAGTCGAATAGAGTCGAGTGATCAATTTTTGAGTTTCCATAAGAGTCAAACCCACAACGGTTACAGGCCCAACTCCTTGCAGACTAATCGTTCCATCCGTGAGAACCGATTGCTCGCCACCATATCTTTCTATACCAAAAACATCCACTCTAATTCTATCCCCTACTCCTAAAAGATATGGAAAATCCCGAACCCGATTTTCTGTCACTGGTTGCCGTTTTGGTGGCAGAGGATTAATTAGTGGAGTAGTTTCGGCTTTAACGGGGTTGATGGAGATGAGCGGAACTCCTAAGACCAAAATTAGGTGGGTCAGGGAATAACTAACACAGCGAATAAGCATATAATTATTGGGTGCTAATTCAAAACAAAAGTTACTTAAATTCAATGATAAAGATCCAGAAAATAGAATAACTCTCCTTATTCCCAAAATTTGTAAAAATTCTGTAAATTTCTTGTCAAGATGTAACATTTATCTCCTAACCTCCACTTTGGAGGGGATGTGATAAACTTTCAAATCTATTCAATCATCATCGACCTCTATGATTACACTAATTATTATAGGATTAACGCTGATTGCCCTGGCTCTAGCCATCCCGATTTCAGTTTTTTTGATCGAATGTCTGGCGGCATTGGTTCAAAAGCCTTCATCAAATCAGAATTATGCGGTAGTTAATCCTAGGATATCTGTTTTAATTCCCGCCCATAACGAAGCATTAGGAATTGAAACCACTTTAAATACCATCTTATCCCAAGTTGATGATAATAAAAGTGTTGTAGTCATTGCAGATAACTGCACCGATGAAACCGCAACCATTTCCCGTCAATTAGGAACAACGGTTTTAGAACGCCATGATTTAGTAAATCGTGGTAAAGGCTACGCCTTGGATTATGGTTTGAAGTTTTTAGCTGAAAACCCACCGGATGTAGTCGTAGTAATTGATGCTGATTGTCACGTTGAACCGGATACTATCTCTAAGATTACTCAACAGGCAATCATCAAACAGCGACCTGTGCAATCGACTTATTTAATGGAAACTCCCCAAAATCCTACTCCCAAAGATTCAATTTCTGCCTTTGCATTTTTAGTTAAAAATTATATTCGTCCTCTAGGATCATCTCAATTAGGATGTCCCTGTATTCTAACCGGAACGGGAATGGCTTTTCCTTGGTCAATAATTCTTAAAGTTTCCCTAGCAAACGCTAATTTAGTTGAAGATATGCAGCTTGGTATTGATTTAGCTCTATTAGGAGATCCCCCAATATTTTGCCAAGATGCTAAAGTTATTGGTGTTTTGCCCACCCAAGAAAAAGCAGCTAAAACCCAAAGAACTCGTTGGGAACATGGACACTTAAAAACTTTATACACGCAAGTTCCTCGCCTGGTTTCCGCTTCTATTCGTCTCAAGCGCTTGGATTTACTCGCCCTGGCTTTAGACCTCTGTGTTCCTCCTTTAGCCTTTTTGGTAATATTATGGGCCGCAGCCTTAGTTCCTAGTATATTAATAGCTGTATGCAATCTCTCTGTTTTCCCCTTGCAATTCTTGGCTGTTGAAGGAATAATGTTATTAACGGCAATTCTGATCACCCATGCTCATTTTGGTCGTTCTACCATATCTCTGAAAACTCTGTTGAGTATTCCCCTTTATATTCTCTGGAAATTGCCAATGTATTTTGGCTTCTTTAAAAAACCTCAACAGGAATGGGTCAGAACCGAACGAGATACAATTGTACCCTAACCAGCCTTAGACCCTATCCAACGGCATGAAAGTAGCTTATCTAGTTAATCAATATCCCAAAGTCAGTCACAGTTTTATTCGCCGTGAAATCAAGGCCCTTGAAGCTCAAGGAGTAGAGATAATTCGTTTCTCTATTCGGTCTTTAGAATCGGAATTGGTGGATGAGGCTGATCAACTCGAATATCAGAAAACTCAGTTTATTCTCCGAGTCGGAATTTGGGGTTTACTCTGGCATTTGTTAAGAGTTTTATTTACTCATCCAGTGGCTTTAGGGCGTGCGGTCTGGCTGGCTTTGAAATTGGGTTGGGGTTCAGAACGGGGTGTTATCCTTCACTATGTCTATCTAGCTGAGGCTTGTGTTTTATTACATTGGTTATCTGAAGCCAACATAGAACATCTTCATGCTCATTTTGGCACTAATTCTGCCACCGTTGCCCTATTCTGTCAGGAATTAGGGGGGCCACCCTATAGTTTTACCATACATGGGCCAGAGGAATTTGATAAACCCGTTGCGATCGCACTACCCGAAAAAATCAAACGCGCTAAATTTGTCGTAGCAATTAGTTCCTTTGGCAAAAGTCAGACTCAACGCTGGTGTAATTATCAAGATTGGTCAAAAATTCATATTATTCATTGTGGGGTTGATCCGATGTTTTTGGATCATAATTTTGTGCCTTTACCCTCAGAACGTCGCTTAGTTTGTGTCGGTCGTTTAAGTGAACAAAAAGGTCATTTAATATTAGTTGAAGCCGTGAGTAAACTTGTGTCGGCAGGGTTTGAGTTTAAATTAATATTTGTCGGTGACGGCCCCCTCAGAAATGAAATTGAACAATTAATTAATACCCTAGGGTTAAAAAATTATATTGAAATTACAGGTTGGGCAACCAATACTCAAGTCCAACAACAGATTTTAGCCGCACAAGTTTTTGTCTTACCCAGTTTTGCCGAAGGATTGCCAGTGGTGTTAATGGAAGCAATGGCGANNTTTTGCCGAAGGGTTGCCCGTGGTTCTGATGGAAGCATTAGCCCTATCTCGTCCAGTAATTAGTACCTATATTGCCGGAATTCCTGAGTTAGTCGAACCAGGAAAAAACGGTTGGTTAGTCCCGGCGGGGTCTTTAGAAGATTTAACCATCGCCATGAAAACCGCCTTAACTACTCCTATCGACGAGTTGACCGC
>DMPJ01000191.1:3654-9812 GCA_003456035.1 Planktothrix sp. UBA8402 | reverse complement strand
GGTGCGTGCGCTGCGCTTACGCACCCTACAAGGTTAATTTTTATCAAATAAAGTGTATTCTTGTTCAAATATTTCTTGCCAAGATAGGGCGGTTAATTGACATTTTTTATTCATTTCTGTTTCGGCTTCTTTAACGGCTTGTTTAAAACATTTATCCCAGATTAAATTAATAGTATTTGTATTTAAACTTGGTGTATCTTCTTGAATACTTTCAATTTCATTCCGCGCTGATAAAATTGTAATTGACCAACTAGAACTGCGTTTTTCGGGTTGACATTTCCATTTAATAATATGAGCCATTAACCGAATTAATTGACTTTTTAAGGCTCGTTTATCAGATCGTCCCATTGCTTCAATTAACGCCTCTAACCCGGTCGTAGCTTCCATAATATTTCCCTGCTTTAAACAGTTTTGAACTTCCAAAGCCGTCAGATAGTGAGAACCCATTGCTAAGTCCTGCCAATCCATTTGATTTGACATGAACCTATTCTCCTTAATTATAATTAATACAGTATATTTTTCCCCAGATTACTATATTCTACTTAGCAACCTAAAAAGCAAAGCCTCCATAATTAATTCCCCAAGTCGGGGAACTAGGGGGAGGAGGCTTTAAGCGATTATTTCGGTAAGCGTTGGCGAGCGGTCATCCGCCAAGCCAGCAATTCGGGTAAACGCCAGGTAACGCCATTGGATTTTTGATCTAATTCGTCCTGTTCCAAAGCAGTTTTCCAAAAAGCCATTGCTTGTTTGTGACGGTTTTGGGCTTCCAAAACTTGGGCTAAAATATAGTAAGCAACCACATTAGATTCTTTTAATTCTAAGGATTGACGTAACTGAACTTCAGCCTGTTTGGGATCATTTTCCAGGAAATAAGCCCAGCCTAAATTCTTATACAAGGAGGCTCGGATTCCTTTATCCTTAACCTGTACCAAGGTTTTTTCTAACTTATCAATGGCTTCTTCGGTTTTGCCATCTAAAATTTCCAGTCGGGCTAAATTATTAACCGCCGCCTGTGCTGCCCGGTTATTATCAACATCGACTAAAATTTGATAATGTTTTCTGGCTTCATCAAACTGATCCAGCTTTTCATAGGTAGCTCCTAAATTATAATGACCTGCACTTAAAGCGGGATGATAGCGAATGGCTTGTAACAAATTGGTTTTAGCCGATTGAAATTCCCCTTCTAAATAGTGTTTATAACCCAGTTCATTAAAGGATTTACCCATCAACTGATACCAGACTTCTTTTCTGAAGTTACTATTAACCGTGTAAGCGATAGGAGCGCTAGAATTAGTTGTTTCTAACAGCGATCGCTCTACTAAAAAGTCTAAGGAGATTTGGACTTCGCTTTCGGTTTCGGACAGGATCAAATCCGTTGCCAACTCACTCAAGGTTGCCGATTTTTGATTGACTGCCAACCAACAAACTAAACGAATTTCAAGCTCCGATAATTCCTGATCGGAGCGCAGGGATTGACGCACCAGTTCTTCAATTACTAAGGTATTTTGCTTGATTAATTTGGTGAGATTTCTAATCGTAAAATCAGGAATCTTAGCAGCCCATAATTTTAAAATCAAGGGGTTTCCACCACATAAATGAATCAATTCCGATAGGAATTTTTCATCTAAATAGACGGCTTCTTGACCCGACAGCACCATGTGTTGAGAGTCTTGTTCCGATAACCCGGTTAATTGCAAAGTCGGTTTAGACGCGAAATTTTGCCAGGACTGGGGAAATTCCCAACCGATTAACAAAACGCTACTGCGATGGGAAGATTCACTAATCTGTTGAAATAAAGATTCATAACTTTTGAACGCCCCATCTTTACTTCCCAGTTGTGAGATATATTCTATCTCATCAATTACCAACAAATACCGAGAATTGGATAGGTTTTGCAACAATTGGGCTATCTGTTCGGAATCATCCCAATCTAAAGGCGTTTTAGAAGCATTAGGAAAAGCTGAGGCAATCAACTCACTAGGGGAGGGTTTGTCTCGGAGCGAGCGCCAAATTACTTGGTCAAAATCCGGGGCAATTTCCTGTATTAATTTAACCGCCAAGGTGGTTTTCCCAATACCTCCCATCCCCGCCAACATCATCAGGTGAGCGCGTTCGGTCACCAATCCTTGTTTTAAGGTGGCTAGGGCTTCCGAACGGCCATAAAAGGCTGCCAATTTAGGGGCGTTACCCCAATCAATTGAAATATTACTACTGAAACCTTGGGGATCAATGCCACTCATAGACCGCTTTTTGCGACCAGATTGACCGTTAATTTGCCCCCCTTGATTATTGCCCTCAGCTTGATATTCTGACAGTAACTTTTGCTGAAGTTTGGCTAATTTTCCCGGGCCTGCACCACTAATGTTTAGTTTCCTATACACCTCCCCCAAGCGCTTTTGCAGGGCATCCTTGCGAACCCCTAATTGCTTGGAAATCGCGGTCATTGGTTCCCCTTGGATTGCCCGCGCCATCACTTCCAGTTCATTGTCGGAAATTCCAACTCTCGTGGCTACAGTCTTTAAAAATTCTCTCGGTACCATATCAAATTTAACCTAATAAATTAAGATTGAATTCAAGATTGATACTAAATTCCACTTCTGTCAATAGGTGTTAGTTTCTATTGATTCATATTCAGAACTAAGGATCAATCCCATCTGATCTTGGGAGAAGGGAAAACACAGCCATAACAATTTTGAGTTATACATCTGAGTATGCTCCACTCCTCGGAAAACCGCTAAGTTCAAGCTTGAGCAATTAGCCCAAAAAACTACAAAACTCTAATTTTTGATTCTATCATACATTCTCGGTTTTATGAGCTAATTTTTTAAATTTTGGGTTTTCGGTGCCCCCACTACTGAAACCAGGGTTGATATCGAATCCGCTTTTGATCTGCGAAGACCATAGCAAGACCAATTTTAGCTCCAGTGGGGACAACAGTCTTGCTGGGGAGACGAGAAATTGCGATTATCCCCAAGATAATCGTTTGTAATCGGATAGCTACTGCTAGGTTAAAAGTGAATAATATTGACCGTCCTAAATTGTAGAGGAGAGCAAATTTTGGGCAATATAATTGAGCAGAATTTTAGCAAAAGATCGGATTAGATAATCGACCCAAATCAAAATTTATCTATCTGAGATCAAAAATCAAAACTAGCGACACCAGAGAATCTAAATTGAATCTTTAAATTATCCTCAACGTTAAAAAAATAATGGTAAGATTTTTAAATATTCCCCGAATCAATAAAAATATGGTAATTAGCCCTACCTACCCTCAAGATCCCCACCATTTAAGGACAGAAATCCTTAACCCTTCTCCATCACCTCAAAACTTAGCACAAGTCAGACGGGTGAAACTCTTAGCAACGGGAAAATACTTACCGAAAAATCAAGTTACCGCCGAACAATTAGAACAAAAGTTAGGAATTGAAGCCGATTGGATTCAAAAAAAATCCGGGGTGATGATTCGTCATTTTGTTGAAGATGAAACGGCTTCTCAAATGGGGGCAATGGCGGCTAAAAAAGCCTTAGAAGCTGCGGAATTATCCCTAAGTGATATTGATTGTATCGTTTGTACCAGTAGTGTTCCTGAGCAATCAATTCCTTGTACGGCGGCTTTAGTTCAAAAACAATTAGGTGGTGATTCTTCAGGTATTCCTACTTTTGATATTAATTCAACTTGTTTAAGTTTCGTTGTCGGTTTAGATACCCTTTCCTATTTAGTCGATGCTGGGCGCTATTCAAGGGTGTTATTAGTCGCCTCAGAAATCACCCTAGGAATTGATTGGAAAGATCGAGAAACTAGCACCTTATTTGGAGATGGTGCCGCCGCCGTAATTATTGGCAAAACCGACATCCAGGAAGGATCAAAAATTATCTGTTCCCGCCTAGAAACCTATAGTCAAGGTGCAGATTTATCCCAATGTCTAGGAGCAGGAAATCGCTATCATCCCAGGGAATATTCTGATAATATCGATCAGTTTTTATTTAAAATGCAAGGTCGCGCCATTTACCGTTTGGCTGCCAAAATTTTACCTGGATTTATGGAAAGATTATTACAACCTGCGGGATTAAATTTAGCAGATATTGATCTAGTAATTCCCCATCAAGCGAGTTTAATGGCTATGGGTTTAATTCGCAAAGGATTGAATATTCCTGAAGAAAAATGGATGGTAATTGCAACAAATCACGGAAATACGATCGCCGCCTCAATTCCGATGACACTCCATGAAGCCATTCAACAAGGTAAAATTCATCGAGGCGATCGCATTCTTCTATTAGGAACTTCCGCCGGATTCTCCCTTGGGGGAATGGTTTTAGAATATTAAATAGTTAATTAATCAGGAGAAATTATGAATATTTTAATCCTAATTTTAGGAATAATAATTCTATCAGAAAGGGCAATAAAATGGGTTTTAATTAAACATTTCTTCCAAAAAGCTAAACTGGAATCTGAATTAACTATCCCCAGTCAATCCGATCAAATTTCCATCCTACAACCAATCTTAAGCGGTGATCCGACATTATGGGACTGTCTCGGTCACAATTTAGCCCTAAAAACATCCCATCAACTAGAATTTATTTGGTTAATTGATCAGAATGATACCCCAGCACAAATTGGATGTCGTCAACTGATAGAAACCTATCCCGATGTCAAGATTAAATTAATCTCCCTACCTCCATCCCCGAATCAAATTAGTCCGAAAATGTTTAAACTCATTGCCGGAGTTAAGGAAGCAACGGGTAATATTATTGCCGTGTTAGACGATGATACCATGTTACCTAATCAAGCCTTTGATCAATGTCTTCCCTATTTAGAAAAACCTGAGATTGGTGTGGCTTTTGGTTTACCCTATTATGTCAATTTTTCTAATTTTTGGTCAACCTTAGTTTCCAGTGTTGTTAATGGAAATAACTTACTTACCTATATTCCCTATACCTATCTAATTAATCCTTTTACGATTAATGGAATGTTTTTTGTGATCAAAAAAGAAGTATTAGAAAAGGTTAATGGTTTTGCCGCATTAGATAAATTTATTGTTGATGATTATGCGATCGCCCAACATTTTCGCCAACAGGGTTATCAACTCGCACAAACTCCCGTTTGTCATGGAATTAGTACCCAAATTCAAGACTCCACCCACTATTTTAACCTAATCACACGCTGGTTTATCTTTCCCCAAACCTCTATTTTAAAATCTTCCCATTTTCAAGAACTAATTGTCTTTTATTTAATAGCATTTTTACCGACAATGTTCCCCTTGATTGTATTGATTTATAGTCTATTATTTCCTTCTGTCTATACCTTAATCTATGCAGTTATTTACTTTGGTTTAAATTATGCCCTATTAACTAACTTCAATCAAAACTATCTAAGAAATGCCACACCCAAAACCCATATTATTGTATTAATCTTAGTTCAAATTTTACTCCCAACTCATATTATATTCTCCCTGTTAGCACCAAAAAAAATTAACTGGAGAGGACATATTATGCAGTTAAATAAAGATGGCGGTTTTGAATTTATTCAACGTCGAGATCCCCCCTAACCCCCCTTTCCCCCATTACCCATTACCGATCACGGATTTAAGAGGATTACGCAGATTAACACCGATTAAAATCCGTGACATCCGTGAAATCTTCTTAAATCCGCGATCCCCATTACCCATTACCTAATATATGTTTGATCATCCACCGAGAATTTTATTTTTATACGGCTCCCTACGAGGACGGTCTTACAGCCGTTTATTAGCAGAAGAAGCTGCCCTAATTATTCAGGATTTTGGTGCAGAAGTGAGGTTTTTTAACCCACAAGAATTACCTATTTATGGGAGTGTACCGGATACTCACCCCAAAGTTCAGGAGTTACGCGAACTGAGTTTGTGGTCTGAGGGTCAGGTTTGGTCTAGTCCAGAACTCCATGGTCAAATTAGTGGGATCATGAAAAATCAAATTGATTGGATTCCTCTGACTATGGGGGCGATTAGACCAACCCAGGGCAGAACCTTGGCGGTGATGCAGGTCTGTGGCGGTTCCCAGTCTTTTAATGCGGTGAACACCCTGCGAATTTTGGGGCGCTGGATGCGGATGTTCACGATTCCCAATCAGTCTTCTGTGGCCAAAGCTTACCAGGAATTTAACGAAGATGGGACGATGAAGGA
>DMPJ01000191.1:0-3622 GCA_003456035.1 Planktothrix sp. UBA8402 | reverse complement strand
GATCGCTATAGTGAGAGAAAAGAAAAAGGAGTTCAGGAAACTATGATTGATATTGGTAAAACAATTAACGGAGTTGATCTCAATAAAATGTAAGTAGATAGTTACAATTATTCCCATAAAAATTCCGTTGTTGCGCTTTAGCTCAACAACGAATAGTCTTTTTATAACTTCAACTTAAATATCGTTCAATTAATATAATCGCAACAATATCATCAATGGGACGGGGTGGGGTTCGCATTCCTTTGGGAATTAAACGAGTTAACCCTTTGGGGGGATAAAGTTGCCAATAGCGATCGCGGGCTTCTAAGGTAGAATATCGTTCATTAACTTGAATAATAGACAGAGATTTTGGTAAAATTTCAGTTAGTTTTTGTTTCCAGATTTTTGAGGTGGTTTGATCTCCCATCACCACCGTTTCAATAGTAAATTGTTGACAAAGAGATTTAATTATTGTAGGAACATCTGACGATAAAATCACCTCATGATAATATAACTGGGAATCATCACCCATCACCGCAATTCCACATTTTTCTCGACCGGGATCAAAACCTAAAATCATTTTATTTTTTATCATCATATTGAATATAATTAGATTGAGATGTAGAATCCTTTAAATTATTATTATTTTCAGTTAGGGGATTTTGTAGTTTATTATAATCATTAAGCTGTTCCTGTTGTCGGGTACTAAAGATAACTTCTCCATTGCGAAGTGCTAATAAATCCAGTCGTAACGGCCCAATTGTATAGGCATCTTCGGCGGCAATTGCTTGAATTTCCAAGGGTTGATTATGTTCTTGAACTTGTTGAAAAAAACGAATTAATGTATCCATTCTATCATTCCCAATTTGTACTATTCCACCCACAACCCCAACAAAACGCGCCCGAAAACTGGACGCATCTAAAAGTTGTTGCATTTGTTTTCTTAATTGATCATTAGATAAAGCAGAAGGATTCAATGTTGTTCCCGCAATAATTTCTCCGTTTGTAAATAATAATCTATTGGGTTCAGCTTTAGTAAAAACCGATACTTTGGTTTCACCAACTAAATAATTAGCCGCCGAAATTACTTGTACCACATAATCTCGACCATCATCAATTTGATTAATTAAGTCTTCAACTTCTGCTTTTGTAATTTCAATTACCCGAACTTCACCAGCCTTAATATTTCCCAATTGTATAGACTCAATGGCATAATTATTCGCTTCTTTCAAAAGAGTATTAACCGCTTGGATAGAAGTTTTTGGGTCACTAATTCTAACTAATCCACTAGCTAAAACCTGCCCTCTTTCTAAAACAACACTTCCTTCTCGTAACAATTGAAAATCTCGTCCAACCATTTCAACTTGTTGACTTAAAACTTGTTTTTGCTGTTCTAATTTTGTCTGTTCAGTTTCCAATTCTTGAAGTCGAGATTCCCGTTTAGAAATAATTTGATCCTGTTCTTTAATTCGTTTTTCCTGTTGTTCAATTGCCTGATCTTGCTGTTTCATTTCTTCAGAACGTTTAGCAATTTCCCGATCCCGATTCTTAATTTGATCTTTGACTTGTTCTTGTTGCTGAATTAAATTTTGACGTTCATTTCTGAGTTTCTGAATTTCCGATTGTAAACTTTTTTTTTGTTGAGACACCTCTTGAAGTCGATTTTCTCTATTTTTCAGTTCGGCTTCTATTGCCGTTCTTTCCACTTGAATATCCTGTAATTGTTTCTGAATATTACCTAATTTATCCTGAGTTCTTTGTAATTCTTCTGCTGTTTGAATTGCTTGAGATTGAGCAGTTTGTAGGGATTGATTGATCATATTTAACTGCGCCATTGCGCTGTTAATTTCCGTTTTAGCTCTAGCCAAATCTTGTTCCGCCCGTTTTTTTTCATCTTCTGCGCGAGTTAAATCCTTACGAGCATCATTCAATCTAGTTTGAATTTGATCAATTTGAAACACACCTCGACGTAGGGGTTTACTCGAAGCAAATAAAATCCCTAATGTCAATGCAGAAAGGACACTGCCTGTTACAATTGTCACAACCATAGCAGTGTTGCGGGGGCGTAAATTAAACAAACTCAGCCTGGCTTTTCCAACTTTGCTTCCAAGGCGATCGCTAACAGTCGCAATCACACCTCCTAAAACTAAGACGGATATAACCAGGATAATTCCTGCGGTCATAAGAAAAAGTTGAGAGAGTGGAAACTCAGAATTTTAAGAATTGAGAATCCAAAAATTTAATCATGTAGTTAATGCAGTTTGCTCAATTTCCTCTAATTATATCTATGAGTAAGTTTCCTAGATATTTTCTAGGTTAATCTAGGAAACCTAACCGTAGATTAAGTAAATTGTTGACCTAGGGTAACGGGGTTATGGACTGTGATCTTTTTCTTATAAATTGAGATCATGTTTTTTTGTCGTAAATCTCCTAATAGACGGGTAACAGTTACTCGCGTGGAACCAATTGCTTCTGCGATCGCTTGATGGGAAAGTTTTAAATCAATCCGAATCCCATCTTTACCTGGTACACCAAAATCTCGACAAAGAATGAGGAGAAAACTAACTAATCTCGATCCCATATCTCGGTGAGCTAAGGTTTCAATCATCATCTCTGTTTGTAAAATCCGAGAAGATAATCCTCGCAACATCACCATTGGCAGTTCGGGATCGCTTTTTAGGGCTTTCTCTACCTGTTCAATAGGAACCGAGAGTAATTCTACAGAGGTAAAGGCAACGGCGTGGTAAAACCGATCTGACCGATGACCTGTAATTAAAGATAAAACACCAAATACACTATTTTCTCGAAGTAAAGCGACAGTGATTTCTTCTCCAGCTTCATAGACTCTGGACAATTTCACCGCACCTTTGATCAGAACATAGACGCGCTCCGCCGGATCGCCGGGAAAGAAGATCGTCTTACTCCGTTCAAAGCTTTCCACGACGGGAGGGAACGCCCCTCCGCCGATACTGCGGAACACTTCTGCTAACGGTCTATCATACGTCACGACCCGATCCCTTGCACTAACAATGCCCTAATATATCTTCCGTATTTCAGTTTACGCTAATTACGCTAATTGCATCATTTATCTATTTAATTGACCGATGATTGTCCGATCAATGTTTCATCCCTGGTAGAAATCGGCAAATCCATGGCTTTGATTAGGATACCAATTGCTTATAGAATAATCTATTATGCTAAATTTGAACGGAAAAAACGCACTTGTTACGGGCATTGCCAATAATCGCTCCATCGCGTGGGGCATTGCCCAACAGCTTCACCAAGCTGGAGCTAATCTTGGCATCACCTACCTTCCTGATGAGAAAGGTCGTTTTGAAAAAAAGGTGCAAGAATTAGTTGAACCCCTCAACCCTAGTTTATTTCTGCCCTGTGATGTCCAGAATGATGCTCAAATTGAGGAGTTATTCACGGCTATCCGTGAGCAATGGGGACGGATAGATATTCTGATTCATTGTCTGGCCTTTGCTGGAAAAGAGGATCTCTCTGGGGACTTTAGTAATGTATCCCGGGCTGGGTTTTCTCGCGCCCTAGATATTAGCGCCTACTCTCTAGTTCAACTGAGTGCGGCTGCTAAACCTTTAATGACGGAAGGGGGTAGCATTATTACCCTGACCTATCTGGG
>DMPJ01000534.1 GCA_003456035.1 Planktothrix sp. UBA8402 | reverse complement strand
ACCCAAAACCCAAAACCCATCCGTAATTCGTGATTCGTAATTCGTAATTCGTAATTCGTAATTCGTAATTCGTAATTCGTAATTCCCCATTCCCTATCTAAACTAAGAATGATTTTAAAAAAACCCTTTAAATATTTACTATTTTTATTTCTGACTAGCTTCGTGATTTGGGGAATAGTCATTAGCCATTCTTCCCCCATTTCTGCCCAAGAAACACCATCGGGGACAACAAAAACCTTAATCATGGCAACGTCCCCAGATTATCCCCCCTATCAATTTAAAGACACCGCAAATAGTGGCGATAAAATAGTTGGTTTTGATGTTGATATCGCCCAATATATTAGCCAGCAATTAGGCTATGATCTGAAAATAAATGGCATGGATTTTAATGGATTAATTCCAGCTTTAACTGCTAAACGGGCAGATTTTGTCATGGCGGGAATGACACCAACTCCTGATCGTCAAAAAAATGTTGCCTTTTCTGATATCTATTTTGAAGCTAAAAATACTATTGTTAGTCTCAATACAAAATCCTATACCGATCCCGAACAATTAAAAGGCAAAAAAGTTGGTGTCCAACTGGGAACAATTCAGCAGGAAGCAGTTAAAAATTGGTCAGGAGTAACTGCTATTGCTTTAAACAAAACCAGTGATATTATCCAAGAATTGAAATCAAAACGACTCGATGCCGGGGTTTTAGAAAATACCATTGTGAGAGGATATATTGCGGCTAACCCAGGATTAGTTTATCACGAAGTTCCCAATACCGAAGCAGCAGGATCGGCGATCGCATTTCCCAAAGGATCACCCTTAGTGCAACCCTTTAACGAAGTAATTCAACAGATGCAAGCCAGTGGTAAAATTGAAGAATTTGCCAAAAAATGGTTTGATCGTACTGTTACATTAGAAACCCCTGAAGTTCCTCATGGAAGCGGATTAAAACTAGATTTTAATAAAATTGCTCCCAATATTCCCTATATTTTATCAGGGATTGTTATCACCTTACAATTTAGTTTAGTTTCGGCTTTTTTCGGATTTCTTTGGGGAACAATTCTCGCCCTATTCAAGATTTCAGCAATTAAACCTCTGAATATTTTTGCCCAGGGCTATACTTCCATATTTAGAGGTACACCCCTACTGGTACAATTAACCTTAATCTACTTTGCCACACCTCAACTAACCGGATATGATATCACAGCCTTTCAAGCGGGGATATTAACCTTTTCCTTGAATTCTGGAGCCTATATTTCCGAAACCATTCGAGCCGGAATTCAAGCTGTGGATAAAGGGCAAAAAGAAGCCTGTGAAGCCTTGGGAGTTCAATATCAACCCATGATGTTAGATATTATTTTACCCCAAGCTCTAAGAAACATTCTTCCCGCCTTAGTGAATGAAAGTATTAACCTGTTGAAAGACTCAACCTTAGTATCAGTCATTGGCGTGGAAGATATGTTACGTCGCGCTCAAATTGTTGGGGCGGAAAAGTATATTTACTTTGAACCTTTGATTTTTGTAGCCGTGATTTATTATCTAATAATTATTACCTTAACCTGGGGGGCAAATGGACTTGAACGTCAACTCAAAAGTAACAGTTAATACAGCAGTTAAAGTTGACCGTTTGTATAAATCCTTTGGAGATTTAAAAGTATTAAAAGGAATTTCAACCGAGATTCAAAAAGGGCAAGTAGTATCAATTATTGGCCCTTCAGGATGTGGAAAATCAACTTTTTTACGCTGTCTAAATCTTCTGGAAACACCGACATCAGGGCATATTTTTATTGATGGGGTAGAAATTACCGATCCAAAAACCGAGATTTTAAAACTACGTCAGCGTGTGGGTATGGTGTTTCAACACTTTAATTTATTTCCCCATTTAAGCGTATTAAAAAATGTTACCTATGCTCCGATGAAAGTTAAGAAAATGCCCGAACCTGCGGCGAAAGAATTGGGGATGGAATTGTTACAAAAAGTCGGAATGGCAGATAAAGCAGACGTCTATCCCTCCCGACTTTCAGGAGGACAAAAACAACGGGTGGCGATCGCTCGCACAATGGCAATGGAGCCCGATATTTTATTAATGGATGAACCCACCTCCGCCCTCGATCCCGAAATGGTTAAAGAGGTTTTAGATGTAATGAAAGCCTTGGCAAAAACCGGAATTACCATGGCAATTGTCACCCATGAAATGGGATTTGCCAGAGAAGTTTCTAACCGAGTTTTATTCCTCGATAGTGGGTTACTCGCCGAAGATTCTCCCCCGGAACAATTCTTCAAAAATCCTCAATCTGAACGGGCAAAACAGTTCTTAGAAAAAATGCTATAGTAATCCTAAATTGGTTTTAATATTTGATCGTAGGGGTTGGATCTCCCAACCCTATTCGCGCTTTGGGTTTGGAGACCAAACCCCTACAGTTTTTTTTCACAACTCAATTAGAACTGCCATATAGTTTCAAGATCAGCATTTCTTGACCCAAACCGACAAAAATTGTGTATTATTAAATAATGTTAAGTTAATTCTTGTCTTAGGTGAATTCTGATTCCTCATCAAACTGACTAATCTCAGTTTAAATGATAATCTGTATCACGGGTGACAGAATTTTTTTCTCAATCAAGTCGATACTGTTGTTAAAGAGGTACAGAACAATGGCAAATTCAACCCTTCAAGATAACGCCGCTTCCGCTTCAAATCAGTGGAGTAAAGATTCTAAAATCTGGCAAAGTTTGAAAGTGGCGATCGCATCTAGTTCCGGTTTTCAACGCTGGGAATTAGAACGGGATTTAAACTTAATTGAACCCATAACTAATTTAGATCAATTAGTCAGTTTGTACTTACGCGAAACGTTGGAAACCTTAGCGTATTAATTTTCCGACAGACCAACAGAACAACAGACCTTAACCCGCGCAGGCGGGTTTTGTNNTGTAGCGACAGATTTCAATCTGTCGGAATATTGTCGGAATATTGTCGGAATATTGTCGGAATATTTTAATTAACTTTTAGATAACCTTAAAACCGTTTCTCCCTTTAATAATTGATGGGTTTCTGCTAATAGATGAGGGATTTGATCCGCGTGGGGACTATTAACTAAACATTGACTTAAATCTAAATTTTCCACCCCTTCAGCATTCTTTCCTGGGAACCAATCACCAGCACTTCCTAATAAATTATAGCGCATTTTAGCATAATCAATCATATCATAGGCGATCGCTAAATTCCTTAACCACAAAATCACCGGAATATTAATATTATTCGGGGTTTGTTTATGATTAGGTAAACCGATATCCCAGGTTTTTACCCAATTTTCCCCCAAACAATTAACTAATTCCTGTTCTAAACGTTTCTGAATAGGAGGTAAAATTTCATCCCAACGATCTAAAAGAGGAATAGTTTTTAAATGTTCATCAAAATCCGTTGCTTTAGACGCCCCAATACTTAAAGTATGAACTTGAGGATGACTTAAACAAAATAAATCATTAAACACCATAGGACTCAGGGGAGAACATAAATTCAATAACTTTTCTGGTGGTTGATAAAGTTGACCGCCTTTATTAGAAGGACTAATAATAAAAACCCCCATATCATGGCGAGTTGCTGCTTCAATAGCAGACCAATTATTTTGATTAATATAATACCAATGTAAATTCACATAATCAAATTCATTTGTTTCAATGGCTTGAATAATTAAATCTGTGGCGGCGTGACTTGAAAACCCAATAAACCTGACTTTTCCCTCCGCTTTTAATTGCTTTGCTACTGCTAAACACCCTCCTGGTTTAATCGTATCCTGAAAACTTTCGGGGTTATTTATGCCATGAATTCCGAATAAATCGACATGATCTAATTGTAAATAAGCCAAAGATTGATCAAAATTCTGTTTAAACTTTAAAGGATCTGAATTAGAACAAACTTTAGTTTGTACAATTAATCTTTCTCTAGGAATTTTAGGTAAAACTTTCCCTAATTGCATTTCTGAAGTTCCATAAGCTCTAGCAGTTTCAATATGATTAATTCCCAATTCCAGAGCACGATAAATACTGGCTTCAACTTCTTTTTGGTTAGCTTCAGGAATTTGATCAAAGCTGGTATCTTGCCATTGATGTTGATATCTCATTCCACCACAGGAAAACACAGGCATCGGTAATTCTGTTCGTCCAAATCGTCTATAATACATCATATAAACTTAAAAATTAATGTTTGATAAATAGGGTTTTTTCTCTCGTTGCTAGGTTCTACCTAGCAATACTTTTTCCAGGCTCCGCCTGCTGTTAAATAGAGGTAGAGCCTCTAGTAGTATATTCCCTGGTAGAACCAGGGAACAAGGGTTTTTAGGTTATTTAAGGTTAGGAAATTTCCCGAACTTTCGCTTGTCCGTCGATAACTTCACCGACAAGAATGATATCGGCAACCCCGACAAATAAACCATTATCTAAAACCCCAGGAATATTGTTGATTTCTTTTTCTAATTCGGCGGGATTTTCAATCGCATCAAACTTAACATCAATTACCAAATTCCCTTCATCCGTAACCACTGGCCCAGCTTTTTTTACCCCCATTCTCAGTGTCGGTTTTCCTCCTAATTTTTTAATGGCTTTCATTACCGGAGTCATAGCCATTGGGATAACTTCAACGGGTAATAAAAATGTTGATCCAAGTCGATCAACCAGTTTAGAATTATCGACGACAACAATAAAAACTTCTGCCAAACTATCGACAATTTTCTCACGAGTATGGGCAGCACCACCTCCTTTAATTAAATTCTTATTTGGATCAACTTCATCGGCACCATCAATGGCAATATCAATATGATCAACTTCATCTAATGTTGTTAAAGGTATGCCATATTCTTTGGCTAATACTATGGCTTGAAACGAGGTAGGAATGCCTTTAATATCTTTGAGTTCTCCACTTTTGAGTCGTTCTCCAATATACTGAATTGCATAGGCGGTTGTGGAACCTGTTCCGAGTCCAACAATTGTTCCCGATTTTACTCGATCAGCGGCGGCTTTACCAACGTACTGTTTCATCAATATTACGGGATCTTGTGCGCTCATTGTAATTTATCCTCAATAAAGGGCGGTTTTTGATTAGGGTCAAGTCTAATTTAACCACAAAGATACTCATTACACAAAGAAGTTGTACACAATAACCGACTGATTGGTATAATTATTAAAATGGGTATTTAATTATTGCTTGGAGAGTAACTTGTGAGTTTAGATTCGGTTTCTTCCTTATTAAAACAAGGAATTCAGCTTAAAGAATTGGGAAATTTAGAAGCTGCAATTAATATATTTAATGAGGCTTTAGTCATCAATTCCCAAGAGGCAGAAATTTATAAAAGATTGGCAGAAGCTTATATTTTAATCGATAAGGAAGAAGCAGGAATTAATAGTTTACATCAAGCCCTAAATTTACAACCTAATTTAGCTTCTGCTTATTTAGTTGTGGGCAATGCGTTTTATGCTCAATCTCGTTTAGATTTAGCGATTTGGGCCTATACCCAAGGCATAGAAATTCAACCAGATTTTGCAGAAGTTTATGCTAATTTGGGGAGTATATATTTTCAAAAAGGACGCTTAGATCAGGCACTTTTATGTTATCAAAAAGCATTACAAATTGATCCCAATCAGGGTTTAATATATTGGATGATGGGAAATTTATTAACGAAACAGGAGCAAATAGAGTCAGCAATTAATTATTATCAAAAAGCCATAGAATTACAACCAAATAAGGAATTATTTTATTTAAAGTTAGCTGAAAGTTGGGTTACAATTAATCAAGTTAATAACGCGATTGATTGCTATAAAAAAGCTATCCAACTTAATCCGAACCAAGCCTTTACTCATCAGGAACTTAACCGACTGCTTCAGTTAAAATTTCAAGAAGCTGGTGAGGTTAAAGACGAGAATCAAGGGTTTTATGAAGGCGGGGTAGAACTGGCGAGTTATGGACAAGAAACTGAATTAAAATCTGGCTCCGAGCCGAATATTGAAACAGCCTTAGTTGCTTCTGGAAATCAACAGTTTTTGCTGGAAAATCCCCTAGAAAAAGAGAGCGAAAACTTAGAAATCAAACAATATAAACAACAGGCTGAAATCTTTATGAGTCAAGGTTTATATGATCAAGCGATCGCAGCTTGTCATCAATCTTTGAAACTACAACCCGATTATTTACCCGCCTATTTAACATTAGGTAATACTCTCCAATTTCAAGGAAAAATAGAAGCCGCATTACGCGCTTATTCTCAAGCCTTGGAACTGCAACCAAATTTTGCTGAAATTCATGCTAATATTGGCACAATGTTGTTTAAAATGCAACGTTTGGATCAGGCAATTTCTAGTTATCAAAAAGCCTTAGATATCGATCCCAATTTAGCGGCGGTTTACTGGAATTTAGGCAAAGTATTTCAAACCCTTGGTCGGGCTGATGAATCTATTACAGCTTGGCAAAAAGCCTTAGAATTACAACCGAATTTAGTTGAAGCCGAATTTAACTTTGAATTTGGCAATAGTTTAGCCCGTCGCGGTCTATGGGATGAAGCAGCTAAAAATTATCAACGGGCGATAACTTTAAAACCCCATTGGGCAGAAGTCTATTCTAATTTAGCCAGTGTGCGATCGCAACAAGGACGAGAACCAGAAGCCATTCAATATTATCAAAAATCCATTGAACTTAAACCAGATTTACCCCAACCCCATCTATATCTAGGTCATATTTTCTCCAATAAAGGGGACTCTAAACAGGCAATTTATCACTATCAACAATCAATTAAAATTAAGCCAGATTCTATAGATAGTTATGCTAATATTGCTAACCTTTATGCTAAAATTGGTCATGTAGAAGCAGCGATTCAAAACTTTGAACAAGCCTTAGCATTGCAACCGAATTGGGCTGAAATTCATTGTCGGTTAGCCCATATTCGCAAACATGATCAACCCGCAGAAGCTCTAATTAATTTAGAAAAAGCCATTCAACTTAAACCCGATTTTGTTGAAGCCTATCAACAGTTATGTGATTTACTCAGTCATTCCACAAATTTAGCCAAAGCTAGGGAAATGTCGGATTTATATTGTCAAAAATGTGGCGATAAAGTTCCGGTTTTATCGGCTATTGCCTATATTTTTGCCTATAGTCAATCGGGGTCTTGTCAACGGGCTTTAGAAAAACTGATAGAATTAGAAAAAATCTGTTATCAAGATCCCGATAAATTAGAGATTTCCGAAGTAATTATTCTCTATGAAATTCTCTTATTTACTGTCTCTCACCTGCGAGATAATTTAGAAGCAAATGCAAAATTATATCGCTTCATTGCCCAACAATATGCTAAACATCGCTTCAGTGGCGTACCATCGCCTCAGTATGGCTCCATTTCTGAAAAAAACCTTTCAAAACCCCTGAGAATTGGCTTTATTTCTAAACACTTCCGACGGCATTCTGTCGGCTGGTGTAGTGAAACCTTGATTAGAGAATTGTCCCTAATTTCTCCTAATATCTATATTTATGTTACCGGACAGTTACCTGCGGATGAAGTTACACAACGATTTGAACAAATTGCTAAGAAATTTTACTGGCCAAAATCTTTTCCTAATGGGTTTGGTTCGCCGGAAGAATTAACCGTAGAAATCCTCAGAGATCAGTTAGATATTTTAGTAGATTTAGACTCAATGACCGTGCCTACAAATGTCCAGATATTATATCGTAGACCTGCCCCTATTTGTGTGTCTTGGTTAGGGTTTGATGCCCCCTATATTTCCGGTGATAACTATTTCTTCTGTGATCAATATAGTCATCCCCAAGGAGTTGACAAATATTACCTAGAAAAGTTAATCCGCTTACCGAATACTTCCGTCGCTTTAGAACCTTTTAAAAGCCGTCCAGTGGATAGAAATACAGTTAGAAAGAGTTTAAATATTCAACCGGATCAAATGGTTTATTTATGTGTTGCACCCGGACGAAAAACTAATTGGGAAATGATTCAAGCTCAAGTTAAAATTCTCAAAAGTGTTCCGAATAGTGTGTTACTTCGTAAAGGTCAAGGGGATAATAACTTAATTAGAGAATTCTATTATCAATCTTGTGTAGAACAGAATGTTGATCAAGGTCGATTAATTTTTATTGGGTTAACTCCAACTGAAGAAGAACATCGAGCGATTTATTATGTAGCGGATGCCCTATTAGACTCCTATCCCTATAATGGAGGAACCCATAATTTAGAGGCACTATCGGCTAATTTACCAATAATTACTCGTGCCGGGGAACAATATTTATCTCGCATGGGTTATTCATTTTTAAAAGCAGTTAATCTTGATATTGGCACGGCTTGGACTTGGGAAGAATATACAGAATTAGGAATTAAATTAGGTTTAGATATCAATTTACGCCATCAAATTAAATCCCATTTAATTCAATCTCAAAACCCCAATTCCTTAGCTCCGTTATGGAATCCTAAAAAATTAGCAAGGGAAATGTATGATATTTTTTGGAAACTCTACATGAGTTGTTAAGGAAATAGGGAGCAGGGGAAGCAGGGG
>DMPJ01000537.1 GCA_003456035.1 Planktothrix sp. UBA8402 | reverse complement strand
ACGGAACTTGTGTAAACACCGGGGAGGGAGACGTTGGTGTTTTCGGTAAAATTAAAGCTGGAAGTCATTGTCTGAATCTCCTTTAATCTGGTATTAGTCGGTTTATCCCTAATGGGTATCAAGATGTTTCTGATGGTTGGGGGTTAACGGTTTCCCATTTGTCGAAATGCCTCTTCTAAGTGGCTGACAAACCCTGATACGTTAAATAACGCGGCATCTCGTGCCTTTAACCGTTGACGCAACTGTTGCAACTCCTGGGGATGGGTGGCCCAGTCAACGGCCTTTTGTTCGTACTCCTCCACACTGTTAGCAATCATTTCTGGGAGTCCGCCACTGGCACAAATACTGGCCCCCATGCGGGAAGCGTTGGTCAAACCGGGTTTTGTCAGTACAGGTACACCCGCCCACAACGCTGCTACAGTGGTAGAACCCCCGCTATATATCCACGTATCTAAGGCTAAATCTGCCAGTTGTAAGCGGGCGAGATATTCGGGGTGGGGAATTTTGGGGACAAAAATTAGTCTTTCGGGTGCAATTCCAGAAGCAGCAGCTTTTTTGTGTAAATTATTGATAACTTCCTCTGTTGTCGGTTCAGATAACCACAAAACACTGCCTTCAACTTGCTGTAAAATTCGCATCCAAACGGCAAATAAATCCGGTGTAATTTTAAAGTGTCGGTTGCAGCAAACAAAGACAAAACCATCTTCTGGCAACCCGAATTCAGCCCGAATAAATTGTTGGTTGGAAATCTCCATCGGTGAACAGATAAACTGATGGGGTAAATAGATAATTGACTCGCTGTAATTTTTAGCTAAATTTGCTGGTACAACCCATTCATCCGTTAGCAAATATTGAATAAAATTGGCTCCCATTGTATTGGGATATCCCAGAAAACTTGCCTGTATAGGTGCAGGTTGATAAGCAAATATTTGCGGTTTGCTGTAACCAGTATACCCGGCTAAATCGATTAAAATATCAATGCCATCAGCGTTAATTTGGACAGCAGCATCGACGGCAGGAAGTTGGGAAATATCTCGAAATTGATCACAGCCATTTTTAATCATTTCTGTGACTTCATCGTTGACATTTAATAGGTTATAGCCAAAGATTTCAAACTCGTCTCGGTTATGGTTTTCAAAAATTTGATAAATTAAGCGTCCGACGGCGTGACTGTAGAAATCTGGGGAAACATAACCCACCCGCAGTTTATCGGTCTTTTGAGAATAGATGAATTGAGGTTTTTTCTTAGCTATTGATTTCTCAATTCCTATGGCGTGTTTCTGGGCAACGGCTAGGGATAATTCGGGAGGAATTGGAAGGGCGTTTAACTGAAAGGGAGCTAGGGTAAAACCTTTCTCGTCTTCCTCTATATATTGGGTCGTGGAATTAATCAGATCCTGCACAAAATTATCATAGTTTTCCCAGTCGCAGAGATTGAGTTTCACAAAACCAATATGGGATAATAAATGTTGAGCATTAGGGTTGAGTTTTTGCACTCGTTCATAGGCGAGTTTCGCTAGGATAAATTGACTCTTCATTTCCCAAATTTGCCCTAATTCAAAATAGGCATCAGCATAATCCCGTTGATGTTTGGCTGCGGTTTGGAATAGCTGAATGGCTTCGTCTAATTTGGCTTGTTGTTTATACAATAAACCTAAATTATACAACGCTGGGACAAGTTCAGGGTTTAATTCCAAGGCGCGGTTTAATAACTCCTCGGCTCGATTTAACTGACCTTCAATTATATAAATTGACCCCAGGTTAGTTAATGTTAACGTTGAATTTGGGTTAATTTTTAGAGCGTTTTGATAACAGGTAATTGCTTGATCTAAATGTTTTTGATTTTGAAATAAAGTTCCTAAGTTATTGTGGGCAGGAATATAATTTGGGTCGGCTGCTATCGCGTTTTGAAAACAAGCGATCGCTGCTTCAATTTTTCCTTGCTTTTTCAAATCTTGCCCCCGTTCAAATTCAGCTTTTGCTGCTTTTAACTGTGGGTTTTCTACTTTTCTTAAGTGTTGTTCTAGGATCTCATCTAATTCTGAAATCGTCGTCTCATCTTCCCGAAAAATCTGCCCGACATATTCAGTCTTTTGACGAGGAAGTGGAAAGAGTTTACCCCCATAAAATTCATCATGAACCAAACTTTGATATTGAGCCAAGGGATAAATCACATCGTTCAAAAACTGTTGATCAATGCCTTTCGTTAAAGATTCAGCGTGAGTTTTGACATAATTATTGATGGCAGTTTGTATCTCGAAATTGCCTTTAAATCCCCACATTCCTCCCATAATTTTGCTTCGATGCCAAGGATGATCTCGCATAATATGAAAGGGAAAAGGACTGGTTAACCATTGATCGACGGCGGCTTTTTCTCGTTGATTCAAACGGGAGTCCGTATCCCGAATAATCGTAATTTCGACATCAGGATCATTCACTGCTAGAAACCGCCAAAATGATCCGGTACAATTTTGAGAGGGAGTCTGCATCGGGATGATTTCAACATGACTCCAACCCCCTAAATGTTCTAAAGTTTCTTTAGGAACTGTTTCATCCACATAAAACCGACAAATCCAACCTGAATAAATTTTAAGCGCTAATTCCGCATTTTTAATCGCACCGATATTGTAGATAGGATCATTGCCCCAAAGACTAAAAGAGATGACTTTTTTCTGGGTTGTTGCGGGGCTACCAATAGTCACTAATTTAGCAATATTTCCACTTTTAAAACCCAAAGCCATCGGACATCTAACTTGAGGAAAAATAGCGACATCATAGAGTTCTGTGGCTTCGCTATCCATATCTAGCCACTCAACAATATCTCCAGTATTTAAGTTAATAATTAGGATACCACAACGGGCTTCGGCTTCTTTTTGTGCTAGTCTTTCTCCGATTAATAAACCCGAAAAATGATAATCTCTAGGTTTAGATAAACCCACAACCGCAAAATCACCGACAAAAGCCAATCCTCGACCGTAACCAGGACAGAAAGTTATGGCGACAAATTCACCATTTTCAATATAGCCAAAATCTCCTGTTCCTGAGTTGATTAACCACAATTTATTTTGATACCATCGAGGAGAGTGGGGCATAGATAAACCACTGGCGATGATTTCGTTGGTTTGAATATCAATAACCACTCCCCCATCTTGTCGTCGATGTCGCCAACCCGATGCCACATCGGAGCGACTAATGGCTGTAACATAGCGGGGAACACCGTTAACAGCCGCTAACCCATTGAGATGACAGCGATCTTCCGGGGCGAGTTTGCTGATGAATTGCGGTGTCCAGAGCGGGGTAAAACTGTGTTGGGGGTGAAGTGTCGCTAAACAGCTATATTCCGTGTTGGCAAAAATGATATTACCCTGGGGGTCAGCTATCAGATCATGTACGTCTACATCTCCGGTGGTATAGGCAACACGAGGAACATAGACGCGATCATATTTCTCCTGTAAAAGTTCCCCGTTTTCCAGGATATTTTCAAACCGCCAAATTTGATAACGGGTGGCGAGGTAAAAGCGTTCTGTTGTAGCATAGAGTCCCATCGGACGGTCAAATTCCCAAACCGGAGTGAAAATTTGGCCGTTGGGTTGGACTCCAATCAAGCACAGACGGTTGGTTTGGTAGGTAGTCAGAGCCAAACTAACATGGTGTTGGTGCAACCACTCTAGGAAGTGGCGGGAGTAAGGTAGGATCAGAGTTTTAATATCGGTCATTGTTATTGGCCAGAGAATAGCCTCTTGTAGACCGGCTCCGGTGTTATAAAGTTATTTTTATCGCAGCCTGTAGAAAAAAGAGATGCACTCTTATATATAATATTGGTAACACTAACAGTTGGTTTTAAATAAGTGTCAGTCTACTAATCTTTACCCAATCTTTACCAAATATTTGATATTTGCTATAATATCCGTCCTTATTCATACCCACACCAACAAAAGCCCCTGAATCCCCTTTTCTGAGTTAGATTCAGCACAGGGATTCTGGGGTTCACGCTTGTAGACTGCGAGGGGTTTTATTCCAGGGGATTAACAGGTTCTTCAGTTTCCGACTGGGGGGGTTTTTGTTCCAAAGGATTAACAGGTTGTTGAGTTTCCGACTGGGGGGGTTTTTGTTCCAAAGGATTAACAGGTTGTTGAGTTTCCGGTATCGGGGGAGTTGGCTGTGCCGGGGGTGGAGAAGCAGCCCCAGGAGGATTAGAAGGTGCGGTCGTCTGATTATCAACGGTTTTGCAGTTCTCCTGACTATTAAACTGAAATTGAATTTGATAAGCCTTGGGTGAACTGCTAGGGTCAAAGGTCATAGCTCCAACTGTGGCGACCGCGGCATCATCCAGAACCGGATAACCTGTAGCTAATAATAGTTCTGGCTTTTGTAAAATTTCTCCACCTTCACCCACAACTACCCCAATTAAAACCTTCCCTGTTAACTTTTGCTCACAAGCCGCCGCCGGATATAAACTATCAGCCACCCTCGGAGACGCGGTTTCTAAATTGGGATAGTCGGGGAGTAAACTATTTACCCAGTTTAGATAAGCCCCTCCGCCTTGTAACATCGCCGTTTGTTGTTCATTAACAACACCTTCAGGAGTTTGCGGTTGTTGGGCTGGTTGTTGGGCTTTAGCCCCTCCTCCCTCTTGTAAACCCTTCTGGAGTCCCGCCAAAATCGAGCCTTTAGGGTCTTTTGGTTGGACATCGGGATTATTTTCAGGAGGTTTGGGATCGGCCTCTGGATTAGTATTATTATTGTTCGGATTGAAAATTGAGGGGCTGCAATTGCCATTATTAAACATTGGTGGACAATCGACGTCCTGACCCAATTCTCGGATTAACTGTTGTCGCAAGGCTAATTCATCCCTAGGAGGTAAATTCCCCGGTTGTTTTGGTTGTCCGGGAAGTTCAGCCGGGGGAACATTTGAATTATCAAAGCCTAAAGGTGGCCCGGGAACAAAGGATAAAGACGGACTAGAGTTAGGCAAAAATCCAATAGAACCAGAATTCAGATTATTGGAATTAGACCCCTGGGAGATAACGGGGGGTAAACGGTAAGTTGGTAAACCTGGGGAATTACTCGGGGGCGGTAGGGGAATATTAGTTGGCCAGACGGGAAGGGATGCCCCCGGCATGAAGTCGGACGGTGCGGGGGGAGGCAGAATATTATCGACGGTCGGGACTGGAAGAATAGATAAAGAAGGAGAAAGAGAATCTAAGGGAGTGAAGGAGAGTTTAGAAGGGGCGGCTGGGTAAACCCCACTAATTTGTTCGGGGGAAAGTTCCACCACTTGAACTGTGGGAGGGAGTTTAATTGATTGGGAATAGAAACTAATATATTGAATATTGGCCGCAAATACCCCATGCACCCCTAAAGATGCCAACACACACAGGACAACGGGTTGGCGAAAGGTGGATGGGACAAATTCAATCAAGGATGTTGTCGAAGCCGTCATAATAAAAAACCGGGTTTTTAACAGGGATTGTGATTCTTAGCATAAGTTAACTCAAAAACCCGGTTTTTTACGAAAATACTTGGTTGTGACCCAGATATTCTCTAAAAAAACCCGGTTTCTCGGGCGACCTGCGTAAGTCCTATATATACGAATTACGAATTACTGATGACTGATTTTGTGGGAATTCCTTTAGAAGCTGTTTCGGATATTTCTCGGGTTTGGAAATTAATCCCACAAAAGTTTTGATAGTCTTCGAGAGTTCTAATATTTCCAATATCGTAAATTTCTAAACTTTCTGCTTCTAATGGATTAATTCTTAATATTTTTTTAACTCTTTCTCTGGATTTTTGTTCTAATTTGAACCATTCAGAATCCACATCCCAATGTTTTTTAGCATTAGTGCGAGTATAATAGTGATAAATGGTAATTTGATGGGGATAAAAAATATCCCATCCTTTTGTCCAAGCTCTGGTGGAAAGGGTAATTTCTTCACCTCTAAAATAGAGAAAAGGATCATAGGGAACTTCTAAATAAAATTGTCGGGGGGCGAAAATAAATCCTCCGGCTAAAAACATTCCTAACTGAGGTTCAGAATAGGACGCTAGACTTTCTCCAGCGACAAAACTTAAAATCCCATGTTCATCAAAATGATGGGCGGTTAAACGAGTGCAGGGATATCCTGGGGGAATTTCATCGGGGGGAAGATAAGGGGGAGTATAGGCAGAAAGTATGGGTTTGGAACTAGGACATTGGGCGAGTTGTTGTAATAATAAACTATCCCAACCTTCAACAAAACGATGGTGACTATCTAATTGTAAGATAAAATCTTCATCATGAAGTAAGCGTTGACCAAGGGATCTAGCCCAACAGACACCAAGGGATTGTCTGGCATCTATTTCGATCATTTTGCCGGGAAATTCCTGCATTTTTTCGGTGATATTTTCGTCTTCTCCTGGAATAAATTGCCAAACAATTCCAAAGGTTATTTTTTCGGGACGATGGGCTTTTTTTAAGGCATCTTTTAAGGTGGGAATTAGTTCTGAATCTCGATAGGCGGCTAAATGTAAAAATATTTTAGGATCAGTAAAATTAAGTTTTGGCAATCCTAAAGACTGGGTTTGTGAAGCAAGAGCAGCAGAATTAGATGGAGCCTCTGGTGTAAAATTCCCTGCCATTTCTAAAATTTTAAAGGCAACGGATGCCCGTTCTGATGGGGGCAATTTTTCATCAATTAAAATAGAATCCAAGGTTTTTATCGACTGAGAAACTAATTTTTCTAAGGAAAATTCTATCATAATTATTAACCTCTAAAAATCAATAAAATCATCTTGATAAACTACAACCAAGGCAGCCAATTTTTCAAATTCAAAGTTTAATCAATAATCGCTTTAAGCAACAAATCTGTTAAACTCATAGAATCTAAATCCGATAGGGTAATTGTATTACAAATATCAAATTTAGCTCCCTGACTTTGTAAATTATCATCTAAACCATGAAAAAATTTGGTAACATCAGAGTTAGAACCAACTTGAATTAGTTCAATAGCTAATTCTTCCTCCCTGTTAACTTGATTGGCTGCATCAATAATAATTTGTCTGAGGTTGGCGGGATTTTCGATTTCTCCCGAAGTCACAATAATAATTGTTTCGCCATTGACTTTAGTTTGTTCGGTGGCTCGTCGTCCAAAATAGTGATCGGTGGCATCTTTTAACACTGGAGACAAGCGATTTTTCCCAGAGGGTTGATGGTGTTCAAAAATCTGAATCACTCGGTCAGAAGTTACTTTTTCATAACGTTGAAATTGATCGGAAAACAAATAAAGTGTAATCCCATCCAGATCAAATTGTTCACAATAACTGGCGATGGCTAAAATTGATTCTTGAATCAAATCCCTNNGCAGCGACTTTTCCCTTCGGATTTTTCAATAGTCGCCATACTATTACTACTATCAATAATTAATGTATAATCGCGATCGCGTAAAACCGCTCCCCCTTCTAATAAAATGTCCATCTGTATTAACTCCTAATTTTTGATCATATTCTTAAACTATCAGGTATCGTGACTAGGAATACCAATTAAACTGAATCTACAAAGTTTGATCATCATACCGGAAAATACACTTAAGCTGCTGAAGCTCTCCTTGTACAGTTTGAGTATAATCCAGACAGGGGTTTTTTCGGCAATGACTTTGTTTAAATGTGATTGCACGAAACAAATTTCAAAATATCTGGGTCATCTGTACTATAAATTATTCAGTATTTGTGGATGCTTCCCAATGAAATCCAGCCACTCCCACCGTCGCCCAAAAGCGACCCCCACTGTGAAAAAGAAGCAGCCCCGCCCTTTTGTCTTGGCGTTGATTTTGACTGGGGTTTTAGCTTTAAAAGCTGATTCAACATTGTTTAAATCTGCCTTTGTTCACAGTAAAATGTTACTTTTTGACTCTATCAAAGTCATCCAAAATCTTATTTCTCCTAGCTTTTTAAAAACCCAACAATTATGGAAAATTCCCCCAAATCTTAGTGTTATTTCTTTGATAAACCCGACCTATCGAGTCTCACCAAATCCTTTATTTAAACGTCAAGGACATTTACCAAAAACCATTCCGGTTATCTTTGTAAAAGCACCTTTAAATCCTGAATTGGTGATTAATACCGGGGATGTTACCAAAACCTTACCTCCGCAAGTGGATACCAAAGTTCGGGAAACTGTCGCTAAGGAAACAGGAGTCATTGCCAAAGATATCAAAATTGTCGAAGCTCGTCAACAAACTTGGCCAGATACCTGTTTAGGACTGGCTACAACTGATGAAATCTGTGGCCAAATGTTGGTTCCGGGGTGGCGGGTGGTAGTATCCGATGGTCGCCAAACCTGGGTCTATCGCACGGATATTCAGGGTAGAATAATACGTTTAGAATCTTCTGAACTAATATTTAATATAAACTATGACTGATCTAAGTGGAACTTGGCTAGGAACTTATTGGCAAGAGGGGTTTCCTACTCGTTTTGAAGTAACATTTATTCAAAGCGGAAATTCCTTAGCCGGGAATATTTTAGATGAGGGTTATTTGGGCGAAGCTCAAATTAGCGGGTCTGTGGTCGGTCGAGGGGTGAGTTTTACCAAACAATATTTAACGACTTCTCCAGACTCGGTAAGTTATACGGGAACAGTGTCTGAGGATGAAAATTATATTCAGGGACAATGGCAAATTCGTCGTTTGTTTTCGGGAACTTGGGAGGCTCATCGTCAAGGGGATAATTTATCGTTAGAATTTAATAACATAATAGTTGAAAAGGTTCCGGCTTTTTCGTAAGCGATCGCTTGTGTTCCCCATCTTCTTTTAAGCAGTGCGAGCGTCCTCGCTCGCTATTATTTATCAAGCGTC
>DMPJ01000524.1:487-4488 GCA_003456035.1 Planktothrix sp. UBA8402 | reverse complement strand
TAAGCGAAGCGCACGCACCAAAATTAGAGCACAATCACAGAGATATTATAATTGAAATTGAGCATCAGTAGGTAGGGTGCGTAAGCAACGCGCACGCACCAAAATTAGATCACAATCACAAAGATATTATGATGGAAATTGAGCATCAGCGATCGCCAAACTTTTTTCTAAATTGATATTAATTATATTAACAACTTCCGATTAATTTGATCATGATTTGAGAACTTAATTAATTAGGGTTGATGATGGTGCGTGGGTTGATGATGGTGCGTGCGCTGCGATGGCCGCACCCTACGGGATTATAGCAGCTAACTTTTGGACTCTGACTGAAATCGTAAAGGTTTCTGACCCACAGGTTAACCCGAAAGGTAGTAGAGTATGGGAACAGGGTGAGATTGAGCTTGGGGCAGTTGATAGACGGAAAATCCCATCTCGCTATTACAACTGGCAGGAAAAATGGCGATAGAAGCCTATTTTACCACCAAAGCATAAATCTTCACTGATTAGGTTCAAAGCACCAGAGCATCTACAAACTCTCAATTTATAAACTTATTTTATCAATCGGAAAAGCAATTTTTAATTTTCCGTAATCTCCTTTTAATATCCTGTAGATCCCTTTTAATAAAACCTTAAAATCTTTTTCAATCATGATTAATCCCAACTTTGTTAAACACCAAATTGGAATAGAGTCTTTTACGCATCAAGAATTGTTAGAAATCGCCCTAACTCATCCTGATGCTATTGTAGAAAAGTTAGATTTAACTACCAAGGAAAGGAAATTAAGAACCTTGGAATATTGGGGAATTACTCATTTGGGTTCTAATTTATTTAGCCAGATGGTGAGTGATTATTTATATCTGCACTGTTCCCATTTAGGAGAAGCAACCAGGACACTTTTAAAAAGTGATTTAGTCAGTCCCACTATTTTAGCAAAATTAGCGTTAAAAATCAATATCGATCAAGGGAGTGATTTAGGAAAAAACTATCTTTTTAAACCGGATTTTGAACAACAAAAAATATTGTCAGAAATGTTTGAAGCGTTAGTTGGTGCAGTTTATTTAGAATGGGATCGAGATTTTGAGAAAACCTATAATTGGTTAGCTAATCAATTTATTGCCCAGGTTGTGAATCAAATTCTGATGGATTTGTTTGTGGAATTTGTACCAAAGGCAGATTGGGATGCTAATTTCTATCCTTGGTTTGGTTCAAATAAATTAACTTGTCCTTCTCACAAATTGACATCCGAATCAACCTATGTTTTCTGTTCATAAAATCATTAATTTGTCAAGATAAATCTTTTAAAAAAATGGGGTGGGTTGAGAATATTCATAACCAAAATAGCTATTTTAAACCCCATCTAAATATTTGAAACCTACCCCATAAAAACATCTTTTTTAAAAGGTTACTACAGTCCGAATTGATTCTCCTTTCTGCATTAAATCAAAGGCTTCATTTATTTTTTCAATCGGCATCACATGGGTAATTAAATCATCAATATTAATTTTCCCTTCCATATACCAATCAACAATTTTAGGCACATCTGTCCGACTTTTTGCCCCGCCAAAAGCTGTGCCTTTCCAAACCCTACCCGTAACTAATTGAAAGGGACGGGTACTAATTTCTTCCCCGGCTCCCGCTACTCCAATAATAACACTTACTCCCCAACCTTTATGACAACATTCTAAGGCTTGACGCATCACTTTAACATTACCAATACATTCAAAACTATAATCAGCGCCGCCTTGAGTTAATTCCACTAAATAGGAAACCAAATCTCCTTCAATTTCTTTAGGATTAACAAAATGAGTCATACCAAATTTTTCCGCAATGGCTTTTTTATTAGAATTAAGATCAACCCCAATAATTTTATTCGCCCCGACCATTTTCGCCCCTTGAATTACATTTAATCCAATTCCCCCTAAACCAAAAACCACCACATTTGATCCGGGTTCAACTTTAGCCGTATTAATCACCGCACCTATTCCTGTTGTTACCCCACAACCAATATAACAAACCTTGTCAAAAGGGGCATCTTCTCTAATTTTTGCTAAGGAAATTTCGGGTAAAACCGTATAATTTGAAAAGGTAGAAGTTCCCATATAATGATGAATCATCTGACCGTTTTTAGAAAACCGACTACTACCATCTGGCATTAAACCTTGGCCTTGAGTCCCGCGAATTGCTTGACATAAATTCGTCTTAAAACTTAAACAATATTGACATTGACGACATTCTGGAATATACAAAGGAATAACATGATCTCCGGGTTTAAGACTTTTTACCCCATCACCAACTTCAACTACAATTCCGGCACCTTCATGACCTAAAATAGCAGGAAATAATCCTTCAGGATCAGCGCCGGAAAGGGTGTAGGCGTCGGTATGACAAATACCTGTAGCTTTAATTTCAACTAAGACTTCTCCCTCTTTTGGGCCTTCTAGTTGAACAGTTTCCAGGGTTAAAGGTTTTCCAGCTTCCCAAGCAACGGCGGCTTTAATATCCATAATTGACCTTATATATTAAGCAGTGCGAGCGTCCTCGCTCGTTATTATATATTAATGTTTAGCCCCAATATAGTTTAATTTCCATAAACAACCGGACATAAAATTAGTAAAAATATGGGCTATAATGGGAACTAATAAATTACCTGTAGCGATCGCACTATAGCCTAAAATAAACCCGACAACAATTGCCCAAATCACATAGGGCCATTGTTGAGAACCGCTAAAATGTAGCACCCCAAAAGCAATACTAGAAACCACTAACGCCAGAGTACCTAATCCCAAATCCGATAACATTACTCCTCGGAATAATAATTCCTCACTCAGTCCGGGTAATAAGCCTAACCAAATTAAATCCGGCCATAATAAAGGAGTTAAGACTAATTTTAAATAAATATCGGCACTGCGACTATAGGCAGGCCAGATTCTATACATTAAAAAACTAGCAACTGTAATAATTAATCCTACACCTAAACCCAACCCCAAACTAATCCAGGTAAAGTTAACAGGTAAAAGAGTAACGCGACTAAAATGTAACCAAGCTTTAGCGATCGCTAATAATATAATAGCCGTTCCCCCCATGGCTATTAAAACTTGAGTCCGGGTTAAGGGTTCGAGTTCAAAATTGTTTGGTGTTTGTTTTTCTACCACGCTGGTTAAAAATTAATAGTATTTCAGTTCGCTTAGGGATAATATATTCGGACGCAGAGAATTAGGATCAACTCCGGCTTTATGCGCCACTAAAATCCCTAAAGCCTCTAAATAAGAGTTTACCTGTATTGCTTTAATTCCTAACAGTTCTGGGGTAACTTGCATTCGGGTTTGATTTTCTCCGACGGCAATAATTTGAGTCGGAGTTGAGCCAAAACTAAGCACAGCCGCACCGCCAGGGGCCGTTGCTGGAACCACAATAGCATCAACTTGATCAGCCCAAATTGTTCCAGAAGTGGGAGCCGTGACGAACTGGGGGGCGCGACTCAACCCGGCTAATACACAGGGTAGAAACGTATAGCCCAGTTCCTCTGCGGCCGACCGGGGGGATAATTCCGGGTCAATGGCCAGAGGTGAAAGGGCCGGAGCATGGGCACAGGGAATTTGAAAGGTGCGGACAATTAAATGGCTGATCACGGCTTCGGCCCCGGCCAAGGGATCAACTCCCTGTCCGTGACGATAGGCCTCTAAAACCCCAATATTTTCCGGTTCAGGAAAACGGGCAACAACCGCGATCGCCTCAGCTTTGGCATCCTTAATTAAGCGTTCTGCGGCCCGTAGCAGGCTGTCTGGGTTGCCAATAGTTCCCCAGGAAGCCCCCGACTTGGAGGTTCGAATAGCCACGTTCAGAGGGGCATCTGTGACCACATAGTCGGTTAAAGTTAGGCCTAATGTGGCTCTAGCTGCGTCCGCGACTTGTAAATGTCTGAGGCGCAATTCCGGCTCAATAGCTTGATCCAGGAGTAACCCAACGCGGTTATGGTGAACGGGTTGGAGTCCCCAATTTCC
>DMPJ01000524.1:0-465 GCA_003456035.1 Planktothrix sp. UBA8402 | reverse complement strand
CCATTGAGAACGTTAGGATGGGTAATTAGGGTATCGGCGACTTGAGCGATCGCCCGGGCTACAGGTAAACCATCCCCCGCATATCCGCCAATAGCCGCACCAATACCCGTTGGGATAATTAAAACAACCGTATAAGGACGAGCCATAGAAAATTAGAGAAAACATTGTAGGGTGCGTAAGCGAAGCGCACGCACCAACAGTCAAAAGTCAAACCTTAGAGGTTTCGGTGAACAGTTACAACAGCTTCAACATGAGCTTTTTGTTGTTCAGAATCAATACTGGTAATTGCCCAGCGTAGGGGTTCACCCCGTTTTTTTAATTCCGCTTCAATGGCTTGATTTAACTGGTTTGGGATTCGGTCGATATCAATTTCAGCCGTAATAAAATGGGTGGTCATGGTTTTATTTAATCCTTGGTATTCTCTATTCAAAAAGTGATAGCAGGTAATTACGAATTACGAATTAC
>DMPJ01000119.1:272-5398 GCA_003456035.1 Planktothrix sp. UBA8402 | reverse complement strand
CTTAAATACCCTACCCCCCAGATCTTGTCCTATTTGCTATTCTAAGATTGAGGATGTAGGATGGGAGGTGTACTGACAGATAGGGAGAGGGAGTTCGTAAACAAAGTGCTACATTCAATACAGAATTTTGCTCAATTTCAACCTCTGTTCAAGCGTAGACTCGGCGCGCGATCTTAATTTAGGGGGTTAAGCAACTGCTCCCGATCAAACTAAAGCCATAATAAGATATCAATAATTTAAGTTTAGTAGATAAGGTGTATTGGTAAACATGGTTATGAAAACCGATTACAACAAACAGTGCTTAGAAAAGCTAATCTGGGCAATGCAGAAGCTCGAAATTGATACCGATGGTACAGAACTGCCTAAAATAGCAGAACTGATTGTACAAACAATGACTGGCCCTTGGCGCTATTTTCACACCCCGAATCATATTTTTGAGGTTGGAGGGGAAGATGACCCGATTGAAGTTTTAGCCGCTTTGTTTCATGATGTTGTCTATGTGCAGGTTGATCAGAGTGTTAATTTTAATTTAACTTACTATATTGCTCCATTTGTTCGGCAAGTGGGAGAACATTTAGTCATCCGTGATCCTATAAATTTACCACAGGATCAGATGTTTGAAATGGTCAGAGAAATCTTTGATTTTGTTCCGGGTCAAACCCTGTCTCCCATGAGTGGACAAAATGAGTTTTTGAGTGCATTAGTGGCAAGCAAAGTATTAGAAGATTTGTTATCTTTAGAGTTATTGGTAAAAATTGTGGCTTGTATTGAAGCGACTATTCCATTTAGAACAAAAACGGAATTGGGAAGTAATAGTGATATTTTGTATCGACGGTTAAAGGATGTTTGCGAAAGGTTTAACTTGAAATTAACCGATGATGAGTTAATCGAAACAGTTCAACGTTCTGTCAGACTTTCTAATCGAGATGTGGGAAGTTTTGCCCATGAAAGTGCGGCAAAATTTTTAGATAATACCTGGAATTTATTACCCGAAACGAATCACTATCTCAAGAATTCCAGTTCTTATACAATTAATCAATATCGGACAGCATTACAAAAAATGGAAGGGTTTATGAATTTTATTCAACCCGAAATTATTTTTCATCAATTTAGAGGATACCCCGATGATGCCACCTATAAGAATTTAGTAGATGGGGCGAGAAAAAATATTGAGGTGGGGCGACTTTATCTAGCGACTAAATTATTTACGATTGCGTTTTTAGAGGCGTTATCCTTACGATTTGGGCGAGTAATTCCGGTTTCTACTTTAATGGGTGAAATGCCCTCGGAAGGATTTTCTGCTGTTTCTTTAGTGGATTTTCTGCCCCAAAATCCCAACTCTCACGAACCAAAAACGGAATTACAGCAACTGGTTTTAACTTTGTTAGATGAAGGACGCAGNNGCCAAAGTTCATCCTATGATATTAAAAATTCTCCCTTAGCAACTTATATGGTTAAATGTTTAGGGTTTGATGAACTTCTCCATCAACGCAACCGCGCCCAACAATTCTTTCAGGATAAAATTAGTCATGAAGAATTTTTGGCAGGTTGTGATTCTAATATTGAAAAAACCGTAACCGATGGAATTGTGCAGTTATTTGACTCTCGCAAAAATGCCCTTTGTCAATCTTTATGACTTGGATTTATAGGGTTTTTTGTATTCTCTCAGTTTCTATGATTAAACTTGGGGTGACGCAGTGCTGACGTCAGGTAACGCCTTTTATGGTAAGCTAATCAGATGTTGGCACTACTTCTATTGAAAACTATTTTCAATTAGTTTAACAATGCCAATCCCACCAAAATAAAGCCCTAAGATAGCCCCGGCTAATAAACTTTGGGTTAGGGGGTCAGTTGATGGGGTTAATACCGCCCCTAATACTGCTCCGCCTAAGATAACGTATCGCCAAGCGGATAACATTTGCGCGGAAGATACGATTTTTAATCCTCCTAATATGGCTTGAATGACTGGAATTTGAAAGGCTATTCCGGTACAGAATAATAACACTAAAACAAATTCAAAGTATTTTTCAATCGAAAAGAATTGTTCAACAACATCCGCCCCATAACTAATAAAAAAGTTCAACGCCGCCGGAATTAACGCCACATAAGCAAAAGCTAAACCCAATAAAAATAAAACACTAGAACCCAATAATGTTGGTACTAATAAACGGCGTTCTTTGCGGGTTAACCCAGGTAAAACAAACATGGTAATTTGATACAAAATAAACGGAGTTGCTACAACTAACCCACTGTAACCCGCGACTTTTAAGGAAACAAAGAAATATTCTCCCGGGGCGAGTTGTATAAATTTAATTGCTCCGGCTGGACGTTGTAACAATTGCACAATCGGATTCACAAAAGCAAAGCAACTAATAATAGCAATAAATACCGCAATCAAAGAATAAATAATCCGTTGTCTTAATTCTTCAAAATGGTCGAAAAAACCCATTTCAGCTTGATCGGGAATTTCATCATCTTCATCATTTCTGTTTTTACCGACAGGAATATAAAATTGTGGTTTAGGGATTTCAGCTTCAGAAGATAACTGATTTTCCTGATTTTCTTCTAACTCAGTCGATAAGTTGATATCCTGAGAAACATCATCAAGATTAGAGATAGGAGAGGGAGAATTTTGTTCAGAATTTTCTGGTAAAACGGGGTTTAAGTTTGAGTTAGATTCCGGTGTCTCCGAATTTGAGGAAGGTGTCATAATTACAAGTTAGCGTTTAGACTAAAGTTAGAGATTTCCCCGTCTATTGAGACTAGGATTTTTGAATACTCAGATCAATTTTTAGCAAAAGTTGATTCTACTTCGGAATTTAGATGCTAGATTAGATTGAACAACCACCAGGCATAAACTGAGATTAAGAAAAGGATTGATATTAATTCCCTCCAATCATTTTGTCATCTTCAATCTATGAAAAGAATACAACATTATTGTCTGCTATTTTTAGACATTTTAAAGCATCTGGGTTGTGATCCGACCAGAAACACTGCTTATAAACGGATGCGGCGAACCCTTCCCATTATCCTATTCAGTTTGGTGGTGATGGGACTGTGTTGGGGGAATCCAGTCACGGTCAGGGCGGGTTTAGGGCGGTTATCGGCGGATATTCCCAATCTGACCAATCTGACCAAACTCGCCCCGAATGCGTCCCCAATGACCGTCAAGGCGGGTTTAGGGAGGTTATCTGCGGGTAGTCAAAATCTGACCGAACCCGCCCCTACAGATGGTAAATTGATGGCTAGTAGTGTCAATTGGAATACTCAAGTCAGCAAAGTTGAGACAGAATGGAAATCTGAATATGAAACCTATTTTGAGCGAAATTTAACCGATAGCAAACTTACAGCANNTATTGCTAAAATTTTAACTCAAATCAGCAAAAAAACCGCCACAAAACCCGCCGTTCTTTGGGTAGTTCCTGAACCCAAAGGATTAGTTTTAGTCTTGATTACCCCAGGAAAAGAACCCTTGGGTCAAGTTCAATCTAATATTAAACCAGAACAGTTAAAAAATGGGCTATTGAGTTTATTTCAAGAAATAACCAATCCTCGAAAATTAGAAAGTCGTTCTTATCTTGAACCTGCTCAAAAATTGTATAACGCGATTATCAAACCCTTTGAAACTCAATTAGAAGCAGAAAACATTGATACAATATTATTTTGCTTGGGAAATAGTTTAAGAACTCTCCCTCTAGCTGTTTTACATGATGGAAAACAGTTTTTATAGTGCACCNNTTATGAAACCGTAAAAAATGCTAAGGTTTTAGCGATGGGAGCTTCAGAATTCCAAAATCAAAATCCCTTACCTGCGGTTCCTTTTGAAATATCTAATATTGTCCAATCCGAGGGAATTATACCCGCCGGAACTCAAAGTAATTCCGGACAGTGGTTAGGACAATCTTTTCTGAACCAAGGGTTTACTTTGGACAATTTAAAACGTCAGTTAGGATCTGGTTTATATGCAATTGTTCATTTAGCGACCCATGCGGAATTTAAACCAGGAAAACCAGGAAATTCCTATATTCAATTTTGGGATANNAATTATTAGTTTTGAGTGCTTGTAAAACCGCCGTTGGGGATGAAGATGCAGAATTAGGATTTGCGGGATTAGCGTTTCAATCGGGGGTAAAAACAGCCTTAGCGAGTTTGTGGTATGTCAGCGACACGGGAACTCTAGCATTAATGAGCGAATTTTATCAACAGTTAAAAACGTCTTCCACAAAAGCAAAAGCACTCCAACAAACTCAAATTCGGATGTTAAAAGGTGATGTCCGTTTACAAAAAGGAGAATTATTATTATCCCGGGGTGAAATTACCTTACCACCTGAAATTGTACAAGAGGGAACAGATAATCTTTCCCATCCTTATTATTGGGCGGCGTTTACATTAATTGGCAGTCCCTGGTAAGGTTAGATTAAACAATATTAACCGAAATTATGACTCAAACTGTTTGGATAGCACGACATGGAAATCGGATTGATTTTGTCAATCCCGCTTGGTTTGATACCGCAGAAAGACCTTATGACCCCCATTTATCCGATGATGGTCAAATTCAAGCCAAACAATTAGCAAACCGTTTAGTCGGGGAAGGAATTACTCAAATTATTGTTTCCCCTTTTCTAAGAACAATACAAACCGCTAATGCTGTGGCGGAAAAATTAGATTTACCGCTAAAATTAGATTGGGGTTTAGGAGAATGGTTAAATCCTGAATGGATGAGTTTTCCAGAAACATTATCCCCAGAAATTTTATCTCAAAAATTCCCTAGAATTGATTTATACTATCCTCTTGGAGTTCCTAATTATCCTGAAAATTGGCAAAATTGTTTACAACGCACCGGAGATACCGCCAAACGTTTAGTAACAACCTTTCCCCAGGATAACTTATTATTAGTCGGACATGGTGCTTCCGTCTTAGGGACAGCAATGGGATTAATTCCTACTTTGAAAGAAACCGAAATTAAAGCATCTCTTTGTTCTTTAGTAAAAATTGTTCAAAATGGAGATAAATGGATACTAGAACTCAACGGAGATACCTCCCATCTAAATGAATCAGAAACCATAATTCGGTTCAATTAAAAAGTCTTGATCCCCAGTAGGGTGCGTAAGCGCAGCGCACGCACC
>DMPJ01000119.1:0-231 GCA_003456035.1 Planktothrix sp. UBA8402 | reverse complement strand
GCTTGTTTGGGATGGCGATAAATTTCCTCGGCGCTTCCGGTTTCTTCGATTTTTCCTTGATTCATGACAATAATGCGATCGCTCATAAATTTAACCACACTTAAATCATGGGAAATAAAAATATAAGTCAGATTAAATTCCGATTGTAACTCTTTTAATAGGTTCAAAACCTGCGCCTGTACCGACACATCTAGGGCGGAAACTGATTCATCACAAATAATAAATTTAGGA
>DMPJ01000038.1 GCA_003456035.1 Planktothrix sp. UBA8402 | reverse complement strand
AACTGATGATGAAACCGATTATTTTTTGTGACTTTGACGGAACAATTACCGCAGAAGAAACCTTTGTGGGAATGTTAAAAGAATTTACCCCGGAAATGGCTGGGGAAATTATGCCATTATTATATCGGCGGGAAATGACATTACGCGAAGGAGTCAGAAAAATGTTAGAATCAATTCCATCCCGTTGTTATCCTGAAATTATAGAATTTTCTCGAACCAAGAAAATACGACCTGGATTTGTGGAATTTCTGGATTTTCTTAACACCCAACGGGTTCCTTTTATATTAGTTTCAGGAGGGGTTCGGGTGATAGTAGAAACTGTTTTAGGAGATTTAAGTCAAAAAATTGATGGGATGTATGCCGTTGATTTAGATACTTCAAACGAGTATTTTCAAGTTAATTCCGAGTTTGAAGCCGATACGGAATTAGTGGCTAAAGTTAAAGTTATGGAACTTTATCCTAATGCTGAAAAAATTGCCATTGGAGATTCAGTTACGGACTTAAATATGGCTTTAGCTGCTCCGATTGTTTTTGCTCGCGATCGCTTGGCACAATATTTAGATGAATATCAAAAACCCTATATCAACTGGGATGATTTTTTTGATATTCGAGATCATTTATCTCGACAATGGAATATATTGTCAACTGATTAATTATTTTTAAACTGGAGACGAGCTTAAAATATGGCACAATTTACTCGCATTCTTTCTTTAGATGGCGGTGGACTACGGGGGATAATTTCCGCCGAAGTTTTAAAGTATGTCGAACAGAAATTACAGGATTTTACTGGCAACTCTGATGCTAGAATTGCCGATTATTTTGACTTAATTGCCGGAACTAGCGCCGGAGGAATTTTAACGGCTCTTTATCTTTGCCCCGATCCTGAAAATCCCCTAAGACCAAGGTGTTCTGCTCAGGAAGTTTATGATTTTTTTCGATATAAATCTAGTCAAATATTTGATCCCGCTTTTACCAATTCCTTGCAACCCTTGGGAGAATTATTTAATGAAAAATACTCCTATCAAAAGTTTGATCAGATCATTGGTGATTTTTTTAAACATCTTAAATTGAGCGAACTGCTTAAACCTTGTTTAATTACTTCCTATGAAATAGAAAAGCGAAAAAGCCACTTTTTTACCCAACATGATGCTAAATTAAATCCCAAAGATGATTATTGGATTCGAGATGTTCTCCGCGCAACTTCTGCCGCCCCTACGTTCTTTGAAGTGGCTCAAATTAAATCACTAAATCAGGAGGTTTATACTTGTATTGATGGGGGAGTTTTTGCTAATAATCCTACCCTTTGTGCTTACGCAGAAGCCCGTCATAAATTCAATCAAGAGTTCAATCTCGATAACCGCTATGAAACCGGCCCAACGGCTAAAGAAATGGTGTTTTTATCATTAGGAACAGGAGTAGTTAAAAAGAAATATCCTTATGAAGAAGCCAAAGATTGGGGGAAATTAAAATGGCTTGATCCTTTATTTGATATTATTATGACCGGGGTAGCGGAAACCGTTGACTATCAAATGGAACAAATATTTGATACCACTGGTAAACCCGAACATTATTTGCGAATTAATACGGAGTTAAGCGATCGCAAAACATTACAAATGGATGATTTCTCGGAAGCCAATTTGAATGCAATTAGTCAATTAGGGCAACAATTAACAGAAAAAAATCGTCAACAGCTAGATAAGTGGATTCAACTGCTTTTACTTTAGTCCTATTTTAAGGATAAATACCATGTTCAAAGATGCTCGTAACGCTCAAATCTTATTTTTATCAATGTTTTTGCTCTTGGGAATCGGAACGAGAGACTGGACATTACGACCCAATTTTATCCTGGTAATTGGATTAAGTTGTTTATTAACTCAATGGTTTTGTTCTTCCATTTACTCCTTCTATATTAACAAAAAAATTACCCTTTTATCCCCTGAATTTTTAAGTTCTTGGCGCAGTGCTTTAATTACAACATTAGGGTTGTGTTTATTACTTAGAGCTAATCATTGGACAACCTTAGCCCTAGCCGGATGTTGTGCGATCGCCAGTAAATTTATCTTTCAATCTCAAGGAAAACATTTTTTTAATCCCGCTAACTTTGGGATTATTATTACATTAACCTTAACCGCCGATGCTTGGGTTTCCCCTGGACAATGGGGAACAGATTCCTGGTATTTTCTGCTATTTTTAGTAACCGCAGGTATCATTCTCAAAAAAGTAGGTCGCTGGGATACTTCCGCCGCCTTTTTAATTACCTATATAGGATTAGAAGCGGGGCGAAATTTTAGCTTAGGTTGGAGTTGGGATGTTTATACTCATCAACTGATGAATGGGAGTTTATTACTGTTTGCTTTCTTTATGATTACCGATCCCCGTTCCATTCCCAATGCCACCTTAAGCCGAATTATTTGGGCGGTATTAATAGCCGGATTAACCTTTATTTTACAACATCAATTTTTTATCTCAACCGCTCTATTTTGGGCTTTATTTGCCCTCTCTCCCCTGACTATTATTTTAGATCAATTTTTTCAATATTCTCGCTTTTCTTGGTCAGGAAAATCTCTTAAATACTTGCCATCATCTCCGGCTTTTTAGTTTGTATTTCTATCTAATATTGTTTCAACAGGATTAAATAATGAAAGGTTTAAACTGGTTAATTCCCCTAACAATTGTTGTTTTAGCTATGATTAGCTTTGCTTCCCCGGCGTTGGCATTTTGTGGATTTTATGTAGCTAAAGCCGATGCTAGTTTATATAATCAAGCCTCTCAAGTTATTATTGCCAGAGATGGCAACCGCACAATTTTAACAATGGCAAATGATTATCAAGGAGCAGCGAAAGATTTTGCTTTAGTAGTTCCAGTTCCTGTTATTTTAAAACCCGAACAAGTTCATATTGGAGACCCAAAAGTTATTCAACGATTAGATGCTTTTAGTGCGCCTCGACTGGTGGAATATTTTGATCCCGATCCCTGTAATTTCTATCCCCAAGCCCCATTACCCGCAACCAGAGGAGGTGTTCAGACTTTGCAGGAAGACAGAGCAGAATCAAAATCAGGTTTAGGTGTAACTATTGAAGCCCGTTTTAGCGTGGGAGAATACGATATTTTGATTCTGAGTGCAAAAGAATCCGATGGTTTGGAAACTTGGTTAACGCAAAATGGTTATCAAATTCCTGACGGAGCAAGTGCATTATTAAAACCCTATATTCAACAGGGATTAAAATTTTTTGTTGCTAAAGTTAATTTAGAAAAATTCGATCAAAGTGGTTTCCAAACCCTACGTCCTTTAATGATTGCTTATGAATCCCCTCGCTTTATGTTACCGATTCGTTTAGGAATGATTAATGGGAAGGGAGAACAGGATTTAATTATTTATTTACTTTCTCCTAAAGGTCAAATGGAATTAACCAATTATCGCACCGTTAAAATTCCTTCAGATCAAGAAATTCCTGAATTTGTCAAAGAAGTTTTTCCCGGTTTTTATAAATCCTTGTTCACAAAAGCCTATGAACGGGAACAGAAAAAAGTTGCCTTTTTAGAATATGCTTGGAATATGGGAGGATGTGATCCTTGTTCTGCTGATCCTTTAAACCCTGAAGAATTAAAACAAGCGGGTGTATTTTGGTTAGATTCCCCGGCTACAAATTCAACCTTTATTACTCGCTTACATATCCGCTACGCTCGAAATACTTTTCCCGAAGATTTAAACTTTCAAGCAACAGCAAATCAAGAAAACTTTCAAGGTCGATATATTATTAATCATCCCTATCGTGAAAAACTAGAGTGTTCAGAAGCAAAACAATATCGACAGTTAGTTAAGGAAAGACAGCAACAAGAAGCACAAAACTTAGCCACATTAACAGGCTGGAAAATTGAAGATATTCGTCGTCGGATTAATTGGATAGAATCGACTTCAGATTCCTGGTGGAATCGAATTTGGCACAAAAATTAACCCAACGTAGGGTGCGTAAGCAACGCGCACGCACCTCCAAATATAGGTAATTACGAATTACGAATTACGAATTACAAATTACGAATTACGAATTACGAATTACGAATTACGAATTACGAATAGGTAAACGGATTTAAGAGGATTACGCAGATTAACACAGATTAAAATCCGTGNNCTTAAATCCGTGATCCCCATTACCTACCTGGGTCTACCTAATGTTGTAATATAAAGCACAGCTTCATCCGTAGGAATACCCAAAACTTCATTAACCTGAGCATCAAAAAATCCCCCAATTCCACTCACTCCTAAACGCAGATAAACAGCACCTAAATTCAAGCGTTGTCCGAGATGACCTGCATCTAAATGTAAATAGCGGTAAACCCGATCCCCATAATTGGCGATCGCTTTTTTCAAATCAGCCGTATGAAATAATACCGCCGCCGCATCCCGTCCTAAATCCTGTTGTAAACACAAATAGTACAACTCCTTGCGAAAATTCTTAAAGCGAATTTGCCTTAATTCTTGAGCTTTTGGAGCATAATAATAACACCCATCCTCCAAACCATTGACTCCAGAAACTGCAATAAAAGTTTCAATTAAACTCAAATCAAAATAATCTGGAGAACCATCTAACCCTTGATCAATATAATGGTAAGGTTGATAGGTAAAATCTAAAAGGGCTAAAAGTTCATTTAACATTAATTCTGCCCCAGTATAACCTCTTGTAGACCTCCGTTTTAAAATGGTTTTTTCTAAATCAGATAAATTTTTACCCCAATCAATTGAACTTGTCACCGTTGAAATTTTTGTACAAAAGGGAAAATTATATTTATCTTCTAATTTTCCCTCAGTATCAAGAAGTTTCCAACCTTGACTACCAGAAGAATCTGTTTCTAATTTTGTGGCTTCATGCAAATAAGCCAACAGTTTGCCATCGGGAATATTAGGGTAATCTATTTGAGTTTCCGAGGGTAAAGCTGTTCTCGAAATCGGTAAATTTTCATTAATTTCCAATAAATCGGCTAAGGCTAAAACCGCGATCGCTCCTTCAGCATCCGTATCCAAATATAACAATTGATTCAGAATATCATCAGCAAATCCTCCGATTAAATGGGGTCGATAATCATTCATCGCCGCCATTAATTCAATATTACCTAATAAATGACCCGTATCTAAACAAATGCGCCGATAAGCCCGATCTTGATAGCGCCAAGAAGAACGGAAAAAAACCGCCGATGTTACTAATGCTAAATGGGTATTTTCTAATCCTGGATGCCAAAAACAAGCATCTCGTAAATCAGGCCAAACTTGATTTTCCCAAAATTGAACTAAAGCATGGGTTTGGGGTTGATAATGATATAAACCCGGCGATAAAATTGCCGTCCCCCTGGAAATTAAATAAATTTCCGCCGGATACAACCCCCCCGCCGAAGGTGCCGCCCTTAGATAATGGACTCCCGCCATTGTGGGGAGTTTTGCCGTCAAACCATAACTATGCAGCAATAAATGGGATAAACGCTGCCAAAGTCGGATTTTAGGATCACTAGAGGGGGGTTGGTCGGTGTCCCGTAGGTAGGGTTTAAGATCAAAGACTGTGCCGATTTTATACTCTTTAAAAGGAATGGGCTGTTTTTCCCAGTCCAAGGTCTGACTTTTCAACCCTAGGGTTTCGGGGTCATATTTCGTGCGTTCATGGTAGTGTTGGGCAATGGATTTCGGAGATTCTGACATAAGATTAACCCGATGCAGAAGAATAACGCTTTTCTTTAGTGTAGACTTTTCTTTTCAGTTTCTTCCTATTTTCTGAAATTGATTTCTACTTTTGGGAATATTTGGGTGTCTGATACCCAAAACTTAACAGCCAATATCAATCTTGATTATAGCGTTTAAATCTGTAACTCCTTGATCACATTTGCGATCAGTGTTAATATTTTATCTTAACAGGGGTTATGGGTGATTACTAAGATGTTTATTGAATGGCGATTAATTTCATAGTGTAATAGTTTTAATGAAGCTTAACAAACAGTTTAGTAGATTTCAATTATAATGCTTCCCCTTGTTTCGCGTCTTGTAAAAAATATGCGATCGCAGTATCTCCTAAACCTTTTGTAGCTCAATAGTAGGGTGCGTAAGCTCCGCGCACGCACCGCCTATAACTGCTACCAGCAAGTGATGGGGTCAGAAACCGGGTTTCTGAAGTTATCTTTCTGTTAGTAACAAAAGTAATTGCAGAAACCCGGTTTCTTGAATTTCTTGACCCAAGCAAAACCAATTACGGCTATAATCAAATCAGCATCGTCATCTATCCCTAGGCTTAAACATGAGTAAATGCCTTAACCCCGATTGTTTACAAACCAACTCTAAAACAACCTATTGTCAAAAGTGTGGTTCTAAATTACTGTTAACAGATCGATATCGGGCGTTAGAAATATTAGGACAAGGAGGGTTTGGTCGCACGTTTCTAGCGGTTGATGAGCATAAACCTTCTCAACCCTATTGTGTAATTAAACAATTTTTACCGCAAGCTCAAGGTACGAATAATCAAGAAAAAGCCGGGGAACTTTTTAAACAAGAAGCCATACAATTAGAACATTTAGGCAAACATCAACAAATTCCTGAATTATTCGCC
>DMPJ01000214.1 GCA_003456035.1 Planktothrix sp. UBA8402 | reverse complement strand
CTTTATTTATACAGTGAAAGGAATCCCTGTGAGAGTTGTCAGGGCGTGATTACACAGTTTAAGCAAAAGTTTCCCAATCTTGAAATTACGTTGTTTTGGGATTATCCTTATCCACCCTTATCTTAACAGGAGAAATCATTCATGACAGAATTAGTTTCTCTTTATCCAGAATTTAAACTAAGTTATTCTGCACACATTCCCGAACAATTGCGTGATTTAATTTATAGTGTTTGGCAATATCGCTATCAAGAACTGTATGAAGATTATGCAAATGCACCTATTTCTCTTGAACAAAGTTGTGAAAATATTCTGGATCATTTGATCAGTTATAATTCTAATTCATACTATCTATATTTAATATGGATGGGTTTAATTTTAGGATCATCGGTTCAACCGACTCTAACAGCTTATTTGCCGAATGACCCTAGATCTGAACTAATTTTAAATTTAGCTTTATCTCATTTTATAAGAACAGAAAATCGAATTAAATATTATAAACGTTATAAACATTATAAAAATTTCAATTTTAAAGAAAAAATTGAATTTCACCCCAATATTAATCAGCTTAAGCAACAGCTATTCCCTAAACTATCAGAAGGAACACAAGCACTAGATGAAGCGTTAGATGTATTTCAAAATTTACTCAAATTAATTGATCCTTGTCAAGCAAAAACAGCTATTTTAGAAATATTAGACGATTGTTTGGAAGGCTATGCAATTTTTCCGGGTTCACAACACAGACGAGATTTATTTAACTGGTGGCTTTTAGATGTAGTTCCGGCGACATGGTGTTTTAAATGTCCTAAAAAAATCTATACTATTAAGGGATTAAAACAATTTACCTCAGATCAATTTTTTGAAATCTAATCTACAATAAAATAGATGAGTAGGATGGGCTATACCCATATCACTGCAATAAAAAGAAACTTCTATGTTTATATTATGATTGTGATGAATTTTGGGTGAGTCTTAATCTCTATTTCTATTTCTTTAAGCTCTCTTGAATGTTCTGGTTGCAGTGGTTTCGTTCGTTGTCATGGTCATGATCATTTGATCGTCGGTGAACTTTATAGAAGACGTGGTAGAGGGATTCTCAACATTCTGGGTCAACAAGGTGTCACTCCCTTCAAAAGTGGTGATGTATTTGCCAACTTTGTCTGTTCCTGGGTCATGCTCATACTCTTTTCCCAAGGTAAAGCTCATCTTGATGGTCTTGAGCTTGGTGATAGTGGTAATCGTGAACTGGTCGCCATCAACCTCGACAACAATGTCCGGCTTGGTTGATGCCAATACATTTCGCTTAAGCATCCCAATATCTTCAGCCTTCAAGTATTCCTCGAAGTTCTCTTGAGAGGCAAAAGTGTATTTTCCGGCAATTTGTACAGTCATGAGGAAATCCTTATTTAATTTATATCTGAGAATAAATATATTTGAAAATTCGGGTTTAGTCAAGAGTTTTTTCTGTATTTTAATCAGTGGATAGAACGATTAGAAAATTTATCTCAACCCCCAATCTATTTTAATCATAAAATTCCTGAATTAATCCTAAATCTAAATAACTTTTTTCAGGAACATTCCCCGCTAATACCGTAAACGGTTGATCCGGTTCACCCAGATGATTAACGACTAATACAGCATCGGTAAAATCTTGATTTTTTGTATAATCGTTGACGGTAATTATTGTTTTTAATTCGGCTTGTTTTGAGGCTAAAAATCCATGATGAGAGTCTTCAAATACTAAGCAATCTGCTGAATTTAATCCTAATTTTTCTAAGACATAAAAATATATATCTGGGGCGGGTTTTTTGGCGGGAACAATATCCCCGGCGGCGATAATTTTAAACCAATTGGGATCAATTGCTGTATTTTCTAATAATGCTAAAACATTCGGTAAGGCGCTGGTTGTGGCGATCGCTAACCTGATGCTTGAATCTTTTGCTTCTTGAATTAACCGTTGTACTCCAGGACGCAAGGGAATTAAACCTTGATCTAATAATTTTCGATAATATTGATTTTTTAATTGATGCAGATCGGCAATTAAATTATCTAAGTTTGCTGTTGATAAAAAATCTGGTTCATATTGTTCAATATAATAACGAATGCGTTCTTTCCCTCCCCCAATTGCTAATAATTTACCATATAAATCAATTGACCAATTCCAAGGGATACCTACCTCAGAAAATGCTTGATTAAAGGCTATTCTATGACCATCCCGTTCTGTATCGGCTAAGGTGCCATCGACATCAAAAATTAAAGATTGTAGTTTTCTCATGATTTTATATAAGATATTTTTTTATGGTTGTTTTTGTTAAAAGAGTTGGTGCGTGCGCTTCGCTTACGCACCCTACGGGATGGGAATAGAATTAATTAAGAGATCAACAACCAGATTAATCTATAATACTGCTAACGGCTCGATTTCTTCCTTGGGTTTTGGCTTGATAAAGGGCATTATCCGCCCGATTAATTAAATCCAAAGGAAATCGCTCAGTGGTGGGAATTATGGTACAAACGCCAATACTGATTGTTACCCGTTCAGCAATGGTAGAACCGCGATGAGGCAGGTTAAACTGTTGAAGGACATCTTGAATGTTATCAGCTACTTGCAAAGCACCATAAGTATCCGTATAGGGTAAAATTACAACAAATTCTTCCCCCCCATAACGGGCTACTAAATCAATGGAACGTTGAACTCCTTGTTGGAGTGCTTGAGCAACCCGTTGTAAACAGATATCTCCTTGAGAATGTCCGTAGGTATCATTATATTGTTTGAAATAATCAATATCACAAAGCAATAAGGAAAGGGGACGTTTTTCTCGAATCAAACGATTCCATTCTTGATTTAAGATATCATCAAAACAGCGACGATTAGCAATTTGGGTGAGTTGATCAACCATGGCTAAATTTTGTAATTGTTGGTTAGCGAGTTGTAATTGTTGATGAAGTTCCGATTGCTGAATAGCGATCGCTAATTGAGTCGCCAATTGCTTCAGAAGTTCAATCTCTAAGGAATACCATTCCCTCGGCCCACTGCAATGATGGGCAACTAATAACCCCCATAAACCCTGAGTTTGTAAAATCGGAACCACTAATTTTGCTCTAACCTCTAACTTTTCTAATAACTCCAAATGACAAGGGCTAATCTCTGGGGTATAGATATCGGGAGTCACTTTAATTGTATTTTGCTCATAGGATTTTCCTTGATTTTCCACAAAATAGCTATCTGTAATTTCCCGATTCAAAATTGATTTTGTCTCCGCACTCACAGACTCCTTAACCACCACCCCACTCCAATCTGGATTAAACCTATAAATGATCACCCGATCAGTTTGTAGGAACTCTCGAACTTCGGCGACAGTGGTTTGTAGAATTTCATCTAAATCCAAAGACTGACGAATTCTTTGGGTGATACCATAAATCATCCGTTCCCGTTCAGCCTGTTGTTTCAAGCTTTCTTCAGCTTGTTTACGAACCGTAATATCTGAAAAAGAGGTAACAACGGCATAGGGTTGGGGTTGATCGGGATAAAATAAGGGTTGGGAATTAATCGAAATCCAAGTTAGACTCCCATCGGGTTTATGAACTCCCATAATCACATTAAATTGGGGTTCTCCGGTGCGTAACGTCACCATCGCCGGATGGTTTTCTCCAGGGAAATCCGAACCATCATGTTGAATCGCCCGCCAGCGTGGGTCAATGGAAGTGCGACCCCTCATCTGATCCGCACTTAAGCCTAAAATCCTTTCTGCACTTTGATTACAGGTGGCGATCTGACCGTCAGCTTGCTGGAGCACAATGCCTTCACCCATGGCTGCAATTACAGACCGATAGCGATCTTCACTGACTTTTAAGGCTTTTTGAGCAGCAATGCGATCGCTAATATCCTCAAAAATATATAATCGTCCAAAATAGCGATCGCTCTGATCTCGAATTTGACTGGAAAAACGGCGAATCGTGCGTCCATCACTGAAGGCAATTTCATCTTCTATAATCGCTCGATTTTCTTCATTTTGTAAAGGTTTACAAGACTCAGCGAAAGCCGGAACATCAGCTATTAAAGGAATACAATCGGGAATAATATCATGATTTTTTAAAACCCCTTCTAACATCTGACTTTCTAAGTGTTCAATTCCCCAAATTTCACAAAAACGATGATTAAAATAGAGAATATTATCCGTGCGATTATCAACCACAAAAAATGCTAAGTTAGACGTATCCGTCATCGAACGTAATAACGCTTCTTTCCAGCGTAATTCTTGTTCGACACGCTGACGTTCAATTAAAGAAGTTTGTTGTTCGGTAATATCTTTTTCATTCACAATAAGCATGGAATTTCCCGTGACTGGATCACGGGTACAACGCACATCTAACCCATGCCAGCGAATCCCATCTAAAGTATAAACTTGAGTCTCAATACTAAAAACTGCCCCGGATTGGGCGGTTATTATTGCGGTTTCCCCAATATTAGGATCAACAAAATGGCGGACAAAGGCATTATCACTATTTGGACTAGGATGGAGGGTATCGCCATAACACTCAATAGCGGAGGGATTTTGCATCAAGGGGACACCCTCCAGGGTGTATAGGGAAATCATCACGGTCGTGTGATGCAGGACTTCAATCGCCCGTAGGGTTTCAGGAGAGCTTTGATTAGCCATTTCCGTAATCCCTTCCACTAACATCGCCATCCGACCTGTTTCAATGTAAATTGCAGAACAGGTACAACGAACCGAAATCGGTTTACCTTCGGGGTAAAATGTCCAGGTTTCGGTGATATTTTTTTGGTGTTTAAATTGTTGTAAATAAGCGTTTAAACGAATGCGGGTTGCTTCGGAAATATCCTTAAAATTTCGTTGAATCAATTCCTCTCGATTGGCTGCATTCCAGATGTGAAGGGCGGAATGATTAGCCCACCACATTTGTAAATTCTCAATATCAAAAATCCAGATTGGGGTTTGGAGTCGATCTAGTCCAGTTAATTCCGTAATTGATATAGCATTGTTAGAGTTTTCAGTTAAATATTGATCACCAAGATCAGAACATTTGCAATTTTGTGCGACGTTTATTTCTCGGATAGGTAGTAATATTCTTTGCGGTTTTTGTTGATATAATTGCCCGGTATATTGATCAGCTTCTCTGTATTGAATAGCAATTCCTAATTGCATCGCCATTTGTTGCAGAAATTGAATTTCTAGGGTTTCCCATCGATGGGAACTTTGACATTGATGAACAATTAATAAACCCCAAAGATCGGGTAAGGTTGAGGAAGTTGGAGGCGATGGAGATCCCGGGAGTAAAATCGGGATAACAAGATTGGCGCGGATTTGTAATCTTTGTAAAAGCTCTTTGTAACAAGGTTGAAGGGGCTTAGTCTCTACATCTTCAATTGAGCTAATCTGTCCTTGGCGATAGAGGTCTACCCATTTGGCTTGAAAGCATGGATCATAGATCAGTTGTCCGATAATGGGAGTGCATTCGGGACTGACGGATTCTTCTGCGATGACCCCATCGCCATCAGGTAAGAAACGATAGATCACAGCCCGATCGCAACCCAAGATTTCCCTAATTCCTTTCAGGGTTACGTCTAAAATGTCACCTAATTCAAGCTGTTGGTGAATTTGTTCCGTAATTGCCATGATTTGATTCAGGGTTTGCTCTGAAGCAAGTTGAGATGCCAATAGACGACCAAAGACCATGATAGTAGTAGAAGACTTATACCTGTATTATTAACTACATAACTTCCCCTTGGGCTGATTTTCATTAAAACTTTATAAAAATGGTATCTGCCTGATCAAAAATTTACAATTGATCAAGGGTTAAACGATACAGGGATCAAGATTTCCGGCCACTTTATCCCTCGGTCGCAGCGACTATAATTAAAATACAGTTAGGACGGAAACTATCAACTGTATTTTAATTAGGAGCAGCAATAGCTTTTTGTTCTGCTATCTTTTGATTATTAGCATATAGAACGGCTCTATCTTTGGCAAGGTCAGACTTAGGGTGAGAGTCAGGAACCTTTTTCATCAACTCACTCGCTTGTTTCCATTCGGCTGCAATTTTTTTCCAGTCGGCTTTGGTTTGGGCTTTTTGTGCTAAGTTGGCGGCAGTGATCGCTGTTTTAACTGCTTCAGAAAACGGATCAGCCGTCACCGCCGGAGAACTAGCTGGTTTAGGGGAACGGTCAGTAGGAGGCGTGGAGGGAGTGTCGGAAGTCGATTCTGGAGTACCTGCGGGGAGGAAGGGTAAACGGAAGATTCCGGCAAAATGCAATCCGGCTAAGACGATAACCAGAGCTAAACCGCCTAACAAAACCAAGGGTAAAACCTTACTTTTTGGCTTTTTAGGTTCTACCTGTCGGGTGGTTTCTTCCATGTCATCATCGGGGTCATCATCCTCCTCTGGATTGTAAGCTGGTGCGGGATTACTATTGATCGGAGGCAGATATTCGTCCTCATCGTCATCACTGATGTACTCATCATCAATAATTTCGTCGTCAATATTGTAATCTTGGTCTTCTTCATCCACTAGGGGAATAGAAGATTTGTCCGAATGGATATCATCGGTTTGAGTGATGGGGGGTTCTGGTGGAATTCCCAGAACAATTTCTTCTTCCCATCGGGGCAAATCATCCCCAAACTGACGGCCATAAACTCTAACGGTGTAAATGGTTTGAACACCGAGGCGATCCATGCCATTCCGGACTAATTTTACTAAATCTTTTTGATGGTTGGGAACTTGATCCCCTTCCATCATGACATGGAGACAACCGTTCTCCCGTATGACATCGGCCTTAATTCCTTTGGATTTCAGGGAATTATTAATTGCGTCTGCGATCGCTTTAGGATCGCCCTGTTTAGCCAGTTCCCGTGGGCTTTGATCTTGTGATGACATAGCTAAAATGATTTCACCTGTCCTTGACATTGATAGTATCACTCATTAATCGCTGTGTAACTATTTTCTGGAAATTAGAACTTCTATCCCCGTTGAAATAGACGACACAATTCAATAATGTGGGTTTGTAGGGTAGAAAGTTCTTCCGCACCTCGTTTGAGATTTGCTTCTAGCTGAAGCAACAGGGGTAAACTCTGTTGAAATTGTTTGAGGGTGGGAGTCTGTACTTCTTTTTGCAAGAAAAATACTCGGTTAGGGTTGCCAATTTCGGCGGTTTTAGCGATTTCAACTTTATCCCTGACTCCAGTTTCGATCATTAATTTAATCCATAACCAAGTTCTAAACTGACTAACTAAAGTTGCCACAATTTTAAGTCCGGGTTCATTATGGAGGAGTAAATCGGCAATTAAGTCTAAGGCGTCGCTGGTTTGTCCGGCTTTAATACAAGTGGCAAGTTTTAAGCTATTTTGAGTATTGGACTGAACTAATCGGGAAATTTGCTCTACACTCAAGGGTTGAGCAGTATTTCCACTAAAAAGTTGCAGTTTTTCCAATTCGTTATACAGTTGTCGGATATCATTTCCGACTAACTCCGCTAATAGGGCGATGCCATTGGGGGTCAGTTTTACCCCGCGTTCGGTGGCCAGGGTTTTGACTTGCTGTTCTAACTTGTCGGTTTCCCAAGGTTTAATTCGAGAAAATTCTCGCAATTCTCCTTTGGATTTGTCAATATATTTTTTGAGTAATGTAGTGGACTTCAGGCGACCGTCCGGTTTATTGGAACCTGTTAATAGTAAGGTTGTGGTATCGGGGATCACTGGCAGTGTCCTTTCCAACTCCTGATAAACCTCCGTTGGACATTGCTGCATTAAGGAGGTATCCGCTAACCAAACAAAGCGTCCACCCAACCCAAACGGGGGAGTCATGGCTTGATTGAGTCCCATAGCGATAGAATTTACCTGATCGGGCAGAATTCTGTCAGAATTAAAACTAGCCCAACTGGGATCAACGATGGACTCGCGCAATCGTTCCACCGCTTGCAATAAGGAAAAGTCATCGTCTCCCCAGTAAAGGTAGATTGGCATAATAACTTAATTTTTTCAAAAGAGGCGATTAAAATTGGACGATACTTATCAAGTTTATGTGAATCGGGTAGCGCGGTTAACGTTGCCAGAATCCTATCACTCTCAGCTTGAGTATATTCAGGAGTCCCCAAAGTTTAAGCCTGACTCCCAGGGTATACGCCAAGCAGTACCTTTCCCTGGTTATACCATTATTACTCCCCCGGCTGAGGAGGATTTGGATAATCAAGAATTCTATAAAAATCTCCAAGATTGTCAACAGCAACTTGGTGAAAAGTTTGATCCTAATTTTTTAATTACTATCCCTCCAGATAGTTTACATTTGACTCTGGCTGATCTGGTTTGGGATAGTGCCTATCGAGATGCTAGTCAAGATCCTGATTTTGAGCCTAACTTGCATAAAGCGATCGCTAAATCTTTTGAAATCTTTGAATCAACCCCGATTTCTTCTGGAATTCGTTGGCAAATTTTTGGTTTTATGTTATTACCAAGGGCGATCACTGTTTGTTTGGTTCCCAGGGATCAGGAATCTTATCAAAAAACCATTGAATTCCGCCGTGCTATCTATCAAAATCATGGTTTAATTCCGTTAGGTGTCGATCAACAATATTATTTAACGGCGCACATTACTTTGGGTTATTTTGGAAGTATTCCTGAAGATTTAGATCGGTCAGATTTTTGCAATATTCTATCTTCTTTTAATCAACAATGGTTAGATTCAACTCAAGAAATCTGGGTTAACAGGGCCGAACTTCGCAAGTTTGACAACATGAATCGCTATTATCGAGAACCAGACTGGCCTGTTCTAAATTTTAAACCTTAAGATGGTTTTGGTTGTTGGGTAGCAAGTCCAAAGCGATCGGGACACTCATCCCAACAACCAGGTAATTTCTTCGGTTTTTATTAATCTTGAATTAGAGAATGATTCATGTTATTGGAATTGGGTTAGAAGGCGCATCAGGACTGAGTGAGTCGGTTCTGAATTTAATTACAGGAGCGACGTTATTAGTCGGAAGCGATCGCCATTTAAGTTATTTTCCTGAACATTCAGCCTCGCGGTTAGTGTTAGGAGATTTAACGGAAACAATTATAACAATTCGTCAACATCTGCTCAGATGGGAAATCGAAAATCAGCAATCTATTAATAATTATATCGTAGTTTTGGTATCGGGTGATCCGTTATTTTTTGGGTTTGGTCGTTTATTAGTAGCCGAATTTTCCCCAGAACAATTAACCTTTCATCCCCATGTTAGTTCAATTCAATTAGCATTTAATCGGATTAAAACCCCTTGGCAAGATGCTCAAATTCTGAGGGCCCATGGTCGCTCGATGGAAACCTTAATTCAAGCCTTACAACAGGGGATAGAAAAAATAGCAATTCTAACCGATAATATTCATAATCCCCAAGCGATCGCGCAATTAATTAGTAGTTTGGATTTACCTAGTCGTTATCAATTTTGGGTTTGTGAAAATTTAGGAGGAAATGATGAACGAGTCCAAGAATGGGATATAGAAATATTAAAAAATCAACTTTTATCACCCTTAAATATTGTAATTTTATTACGTCAATCTCGCTCAAAAATAGAACCATTAGATTTATCTAAAATTCCCACTTTTGGTATTCCCGATCAACTATTTTTAAGTTATAGCGATCGCCCCGGACTAATGACCAAACGGGAAGTTAGAACTTTAGTATTAGGAGAATTAGGTTTACAACCCAAACAAACGATCTGGGATATTGGCGCCGGAACAGGTTCAGTTTCCATAGAAATTGCCAGACTTTTTCCTGATTCTACAGTTTATGCTATTGAAAAAACAGCAGCAGGAACTACATTAATTGAACAAAATCGCCAAGGATTTCAAGTTAATAATGTCGTTTCAATTCATGGAGAGGCACCGGATATTTTACATCATTTACGTTCTCCTAATCGAATTTTTATTGGCGGAAGTGGGAAAAATTTAAGCGAAATATTAGGAATTTGTAGTATTCGTTTAAGTCCAGGTGGTATAATTGTTTTAGCCTTAGCAACTATTGAACATTTAAACACCGCTTTAAATTGGTTAGAACAACGAAAACGTATTGAACGCAGTTGGAGTTATCGGATTCTAAATGT